>JBBANY010000005.1:16581-54674 GCA_040401695.1 Ilumatobacteraceae bacterium | reverse complement strand
AAGGCGATCACAGTGAAGACGTCGACGGGTGCAACGCTTGCGAGCACCGACGTCCGTTGGACCGCTCCCGACGCGCCCGATTCGCTGAGTTCATCGAAGACCGCGAAGGACGTGACGAGTAGCGACGGTGTCGTTCGTTTGGCGACGCTCCCGACCGGACCCGTTTCGTTCACGCTACGTGGCGGCACGCTGAGTGACGGCACCTATCTTCAGGCAGCAGTTGTCACGCAAGTGATTCCCGAAAGCGGCACAGTCGAAGTGATTGTCCCGGTTTCATCGGGTGTCGTCGACCGCACAGTGACGGTGCAGTTGACGGACAAGACGCCGGTTCCCAACGCCGTCGTCGTGTTGCGCAACAACTACCTCACCTACAACTACGCAAACAACGGTTCTGCGAATTCGTCGTGGTCGGCTACGGCCCCCGATACCAAGGGCTTCATGCAGCAGACGTCATGCGCGTACTGCTTCGTGGCGCCCCCGACCTACATCACCGGCGCCAACGGTTCGGTGACGTGGAAGTCGTTCGCGCCGGCCAGTCGGTCGAGCCAGTACGACGCCGAAGTTGTGTACGACGACGGATCTCTGAACCAAAAAGTTCGCGTGAACTTCGTCGGAACGTCAACTGATGCCACAACAACGGGCAACAGCACAACCGTGACGATGCCATTCATGGCGAATGTCCAGACTGCGCTACCCGATGAAGTGGCGCCGAAGTCTGATGGTTCGGTCGAGATCCCGGTGACCATGAAGGACGGCGACAACCTGCCGATCTCGGATCTTCCTGCCAAAGCCGAAGAAGTCTGCGGTGAAATGCAGAAGGGCGGACTGTGGTCCGGCAGTTCGTCCGTTCAGGAAGGCTTCTGCGAAGGTCGCGGTCCTGGCACTTCTACAGGTGGCATTCCCGGAACTACGAGCCCGGTTTCGAAGTCCGGTGTGAGCTCGTTTGCTTGCGCCGCGTCTTCGAGCACCAAGACCGACAGCAAGGGAACTGCAACCGTGAAGATCTGCCCGAGCAAATCGGGTTACTTCCGCGTGCGTTCGTCGGGTGTTCTCCCGTCGAAGTCGATCTGCGTGAAGGTCAACAACCAGCCGTGCACGGTGACGTTGCAGAACTCGATCGCAGGTCAGTCGTCATCGACCACGAGCGGCGGTACGTCGCTGACCGGTGGCACCGCCGCAGCAGCGCCGTCGGCACCGAAGTCGGTGAAGGCCAAGGGCAAACTTGCGACGTCGCAGTTCCTCAAGGCATTCACGCCGAAGGCTGGCGCCGGCAGCATCAAGGTGACCGCGTCGGGCGCCTGCAAGGTTGTCGGCAAGAGCGTGGTCGCCGGCACCAAGAAGGGTGTCTGCCGCGTGACGGTGACCCAAGCCGCGAAGGGCAAGGTCAAGGGCGCCAAGAAGGTGTTCACCGTCAAGGTCTCCTGACCATCTGAACAATCAAAAAGGGCCGCGGCACTTCGGTGCCGCGGCCCTTTCGTTTTTGTCGAACGAAGTGCCTCAGGTCGCGAGCGACGAGATCACCCGCGGGTGAAGGTGCGGCCACGAACCGGCGAAGCCCGGGTGGAGGTCGTAAGTGTGCACATTGTCGATGGGCACCCAGTGGACTGCTTCGGATTCGCCGTTGGCAATGCTGGCGTTGGCGTCACCGTGACAGTGCGCAATGACGGTGTGATAGCCCCAAGAGCCGTGGTCGTCGGTGAATACGTCGACGACGCTGAGATGGTGTTCCTCGACACCGACTTCTTCCCATGCCTCGCGTTTGGCGGCTGCGATGGGGTCTTCGTGCGAGTCGAGCGCACCACCCGGTAGGGCCCAGGTGTTGCCGCCGTGCGTCCACGCTGCACGCAGTTGCAGGAGCACGTGTGGTTCGGGCAGATCGCGGCGTACCAACAGGAGTCCCGCCGCGCCGTACAGGCCCCAGTGGTAGCGGCCGCAATCGCAATCGACCCAACCGTCGCCGTCGCGCATTCCCATGCAGACAGTTTGTCATCGTGGCGGCAAAAGCACCCAGTGCAGTAGCGTCTCCACATGGCGAGACCACCTGTTTCTCTGAAGGCACTTGCGGCGGCGCGCGGTGATGAACCCGCCGACTTGTTGATTCGCGGCGGCAGGGTTTTGGCACCCGCGACGAAGGAGTGGGTCGAAACCAGCCTGGCCATTTGCGACGGGGCCGTGGTCGGCTGGGGAGACCGTGAAGCAGTCGAGGTGATCGATGTCGATGGTGCGGCACTGGTCGCGGGCTTCGTCGACGCACACATGCACCTCGAATCATCGAAGTTGTGGGTGAGCGAATACGTCAAGGCAGTGTTGCCCAACGGCACCACCGCCGTGGCGGCCGACCCGCATGAAATTGCCAACGTGGCCGGTCTCGAGGGGATTCGCGCCGTCGTCGATGCCGCCGAGCAGATGCCGTTCACTTTCGGTGTTGCCGCGTCGTCGTGCGTTCCGGCATCACCGTTCGAGAGCGCGGGCGCCGCGTTCACACCCGCTGACGTGAAGAAGATCATCGACGAGATGGGTGCCGTTGGCGTCGCCGAAGTGATGAACTTCCCGGCGGTCATCAACGGTGATCCGATGTTCCGCGAGATCATCAAGACGGCAGGCTGGCGCCGCGTCGACGGACATGCGCCGGGACTGAAGGGTCGTGCGCTCGATGCGTATCTTGCTGCGGGAGTCGAGAGTTGTCACGAGTCGTTCGCTCCTGACGAAGCCCATGAAAAGCGCCAGAAGGGCATGTGGGTGTTCCTCCGTCAGGGCTCGGTGTGCCAGGACCTGGTCGAGTTGCTGCCCACCGTTTTGCACCACGGGCCGTTGTGCTCGGCGTTCTGCAGCGACGACCGCGAGCCGGATCTGTTGCGCGACGAGGGCCACATCAACCATTGCATTCGTTTGGCGGTTGGTGCGGGTCTGAATGAAATCGATGCACTCCTTGTCGGGTCGTACTTTCCGGCGCAGTACCACAACTTCTTTCACCTCGGTCAGTTGGCTCCGGGTTACCAGGCCGACGTCGCCATCTTCGACACGCTCGCAGGATTCCGGCCGTCGATGGTTCTGCAGCGCGGTCGGGTGGTCGCACGCGACGGCAAGATCTTGCCGGGAGTCGTGCCGCAGGTCGATCCGCCGAAGAGCCTGTACAACCGCGTGCGGTTGCATCACTTGCCATCGGCTGCCGAAATGACGATTGAGCCGCCTGCAAACGGAAAGGCCCGCGTTATCGGTGTGAAGTCGGGAACCGTACGCACGACGTCGTTGATTCTCGATGTCAACGATGTTTCAAACGACATTGCGCGCATCGGTGTGGTCGAGCGGCACAAGGCAACGGGGCGAGTTGGCTTGGGTTACGTGTCGGGTTACGGCATCACGCGTGGTGCCATCGCTTCGACCGTCGCGCACGACGCGCACAACATCATGGTCGTGGGTGCACGTGATGCGTCGGGTCCGGCCGACATGGCTGCCGCGGTGGCGCGCGTCGCCGAAATGGGTGGGGGACAGGTGGTGGTGGTCGACGGCAAGGTCATCGCCGAGGTGGCGCTGCCGATCGCCGGTCTGATCAGCGAGAAGTCATTGCCCGAGGTTGCGGCCGAGATCGACCACGTCGTGGAAGTGGCCCGAACACTGGGAATCACCCTTGACGCGCCGTTCATGTCGTTGTCGTTCCTGGGACTTTCGGTGATTCCCGACCTGCGGATCACCGACCACGGCTTGGTCGACGTGAACATTTTTGGGGTCGTTCCCGTCGCGGTGTAGGCGCGTCGAACATCAGCATAGGCGCGGAAAAATCCGCGTTCGTTCACCTTCCGTACACCTTTGGTTTGCATGGCAGAAACCAGTGGCTGCGAGGGTGAAATCATGTCAATCGCGTTGGAAACGTCTCCGACAGAGGTGCCTGAAAAGCGCCGAATAGTTGATCGCCGCAACATTGGTGACCGAATCTTCCGCAAAGGTGTCACTGCCGGTGCAATGACTGCCTTCGTTGTGCTCAGCATGATTGCGGCGCTTCTTCTCTTCCGGGGATTCCAGATCTTCAGAGCCTTTGGGCTCGAATTCATCACGACCTCCCGTTGGGAAGACGTTGACGGCACCGTCGAAAATGCACAGTTTGGTGTTGCGGCCATGTTGCTTGGATCAATCATCGTGGCGGTGATCGCGATGGTCGCTGCGTTTCCTTTCGTGGTGTCGAGCGCACTGTTTCTCGAGTTCTATGCGCCAGCAAAGATCAAAGCAGTCCTTGTGGCGATCCTTGACCTCATGGCAGCGATTCCGTCGATCATCTACGGATTGTGGGGCTACCTGGTGCTCATGCCTCTTGCATCGGGTTGGGCCGCGAGCATCAACAAGTACCTCGGATGGATACCGATTTTCGACGTCGACTTCGACAACTTCGAGGCGTCTCCTTTCGTATCGGGCCTGGTGCTGGCGCTTATGATCCTTCCCATTGCCATGTCGGTCACGCGCGAGGTGTACTCGCGTGCGCCACTCGACCAGATCCAGGCCGCGTACGCGCTGGGCGGTTCACGTTGGGGTGCGATCCGGGCGGTCGTCATTCCGTTCGGGCGAAGTGGACTGGTGGGTGGCATGTTGCTCGGAATGGGGCGCGCGCTCGGTGAGACGGTCGCCGTCTTGCTGACCCTGAACTTGGTGTTCGAGGTCAAGTTCCAGATTCTTGCCAGCGCCGGCGGCAGCGTAGCATCGTTGATCGCCAGCCGATTTGGCGAAGCGTCTCCGCTTGAATTGAAGGCCTTGATGGCGGCCGGCTTGGTGCTCTTCTTGTTGACGCTCGTCGTCAACTTCGGTGCATCGACGATCGTCAACAGGGCGGAACGGAGGGTGAAGTGAGCTCGAATGACGTGGTAACCCCCGAACGCCAAAAGCCGTGGATCAACCGCACGGCGAGTGTTCGCGAGATGGTGGCGCCGGTGGTGATTGCAGCGGTTCTGGCCGGGGTACTGAACCTTGTCACGGGTCTTGCGGGCCTGCTCGGTTACTATCTGTCGTTTGTCATCTGCTACGTCGTGGTTGCCGCTGTTTTCGGTCTGAGGCACGACAAGGTGAAGGGAATCGACAAGCTTGCATCGGCGGCGATCGTGCTGGGTTTTGGAACAGCTTTCATTCCGTGGGCTTCGATTCTTCTGACGGTAGTCCGACGTGGGTGGCCAACCATCTACGGCGGATATTTCACGACCGACATGCGCGTGACGGCGGCGGATGACGATCTTGGAATGGGCGGCCTTTCGCATGCTCTGGTGGGCACCGTCCTCATGTTGCTTGTTGCCTCGGTTATTTCGATCCCACTCGGTGTTCTCACGGCCGCATACATCACCGAGATTCGGGGTCGCTTGGCCGGATTCGTCCGAATCATGATCCAGTCGATGAGCGGTGTTCCGTCCATCGTTGCGGGTCTCTTCATTTTTGCGACGGTGGTATCGCGCTACAAGTTCAGCGGTATCGCCGGAGCTCTTGCCCTTTCGATCCTGATGCTTCCAACGATCGCTCGCACGGCGGAAGAAGTACTGAAGTTGGTGCCGGAGGAGATTCGTTCGGCCTCTTACGCACTCGGTGCAAGCCAGATGGCCACGACGTTCCGCATCATCCTTCCGGCCGCACGCTCCGGACTCGTGACGGCATCGATGCTCGGCGTCGCCCGCGTCGCCGGCGAAACGGCTCCTCTCATCCTGACGTCCTTCTATTCGGCGATCTTCTCGTTGAAGATGTTTGGTGAACCGATCGGGTCGCTCCCGATGTACACGTACCAGAACTTCGGTGTGGGTACCGACACCGCCCTGACGCGAGCCTGGGGCGGAGCGCTCGTATTGATGGTGTTGATTTTGATCTTGTTCACGACGGCCAGACTCGTCGGTGGGCGAACCAAGAAGTGACCGACAGTATCGGATTGCAGAAAGAGGCAGATTCGCAAATGGACACGAACCACGAAAACGCACTGACAGATGCTGCGGCGCCAACCGTGCCGGAAAGCGGCCCACAGCCCACCAGGGCTGCTGCGACACACCACTCCACATCTAGACTCGAGGAACGCATGGTCAGCACCAATGGTCTCCAAACCAAGGGAATTCACGCGTGGTTCGGTGACCACCACGTCTTGCAGGACGTGTCACTTGACTTCCCGGCAAACACAGTCACGGGTCTCATCGGCCCCTCGGGTTGTGGAAAGTCAACCTTCCTTCGCATGCTGAACCGAATGCACGAGTTCATCCCCAGTGCGTCGATGGCCGGTGAGGTGTTCCTCGATGGTGAAGAGATCTACGCACCGAATACGGACGTTGCGGGTATTCGACTGAAGATTGGCATGGTCTTTCAGAAGCCAAATCCCTTTCCTTCAATGACGATTGCCGAAAACGTGCTGGCTGGTCTCAAGTTGGCGAACATCAAGGTTCCCGACAAGGACGCGCTCCTCGAAGAGTGTCTCGTGCGCGCCGGACTTTGGAAGGAAGTCAAGGACCGCCTGAAGCTTTCGGGGTCATCGCTTTCAGGTGGGCAGCAGCAGCGGCTCTGCATCGCTCGTGCGCTGGCAGTCAAACCAAAGGTCCTGTTGATGGACGAGCCCTGTTCTGCTCTCGACCCGGGTTCAACTCTCAAGATCGAAGAAACGATCGGGGAACTGTCGAAAACGATGACGGTGGTCATTGTGACCCACAACATGCAGCAAGCGGCAAGAGTTTCCGACTACTGCGCATTCTTTCTTTCGGACAATCATCCCGGTCGCGTGATCGAGGCCGACAAGACGGAAATCATCTTTACGTCACCGAAAGACCAGCGCACTGCCGACTACGTACAGGGTCGCTTCGGCTGAGCCGTTTGGCTCGATCAAGTTTGCCGTACGTTCACTTTCGAGTCGCCTGTTCGACAGGCCATGTACGGTTAAACGTTCGGTTGACTCTCTAGTTTTCTCCAAAGGGAAACCCCCACACCAAAAGGAGAAACAATGAAGGCACGTAAGCGTGTGTTCGCAACGATCGTTGCGGCTTCCGCTTTTGCAGGACTCGGCAGCGTTGCAAATGCTTCCAGTCCCAGCACCGGAAAAGAGACCATTACCGCAGGCGGAGCTACGTTTCCGCTGAACATCATGGAGTCGTGCCGCGCACAGTACGCCGGTGATTCAACGGCAAACCCGCGCGGTCATGCAATCAACTACACCGGCGTTGGCTCGGGAACGGGTCGGTCGAACTTCTACGACAACACATACGCCTTCGGCATGAGCGACTCGTTGCCCTCATCGACTGGTGATGCAAGCCGTGGTTACCGCGCCTCCTTTGCCCTGGTTCCGATGATCTCGGGCCCCATTGGTGTCGGCTACCGCCTCGATGGGGTGAAGCCCGAGGGAACGATCCTGAAGTTGTCTTCGGAGACGATCGCGAAGATCTTCGCGGGTCAGATCACGAAGTGGGATGACGCAGCCATCAAGACCGACAACCCGGTCGCCGCCAAGCCAGGGATCGAAGCCTTGAACAAGTTCGTGACGGTTGGTGCGAAGGCAGGCAAGAAGGCCGGGACGATTGACTTCACCGTGAACATCAAGCGTGGACTCATCACGTCGAAGACGAAGAACCTGATCATCACGGGCACCGATGCAGCCGGCAAGGGTTTCAAGGTCTACAACAAGAAGCCGAAGACCGGTATCACCAGGATCACCGCGAAGCACACGGCGGGTAGCGAGTACTTCATCGTTCTCGACAAGGCGGAACTGGGGACCATGTCCATCGAGCCGACTTCTGTGAAGCTGCCGTCGACGGCGATCACGGTGTACTACCGCAAGGACACCTCGGGCACGACAAATAACTTCGCCAACTACCTGAACAAGGTTGTGCCGGCGGTGTGGACCAAGGCCACGAACGATGCCTTCACCACGGCCTTCCCCGGAACGATGCCCACCGACGGTTCGTTCAGCGCCCAGCAGGGCAATGACGGTGTCGCCAACGGCATCATGAACAAGGACGGCGGCGTGGGATACGCGGAAGTGTCGTTCTTGAACGAGCGTCAGTCTGCAGGAAAGAACGTGCAGATCGCCCTCGTGAAGAACGGTGCAGGCGAATGGGTGACCCCGTCATCGGCCGCGACCGCAGCATTCGTCAACGCAGGAACTCTTGCTGACACTGGCGCAGTGACCTTCGACTATGCGACGAAGGCAACTGGCGCATATCCGATCTCGGCCATCTCGTACGGTCTCGGTAACACCGCGGCAAACACAACGGGAACCAAGACGCCGCCGACCGCCAACCAAAACGCGGTGGTGCGTGAGTTCGTTGAGTTCTTCCTCAACACCTGCGCTCCCTCAACCGCTGAACTGAAGGGCTACGCACCACTCACGGGAACTGTGCTCGCCAAGGCCAAGGAACAGGCAGCCAAGATCGGCAAGTGACCTCGTCACTTCTGCTCTGAAAAGGGTGGCGGTCCGTAAGGCCCGCCACCCTTTGTCATTCCCGGAATCTCGCTGAGTTTCTGGACCTCACGACGACAAAGTCGTCGTGGTTGAAGTACCCGACACGGTCGAGGTGGATCCGTCCACCTCGACCGTTGTCGTTGTGGCGTTGGGGTCGACCGTGGTGGCCGAGGGATCGATCGAAGTTGTGGTCGCGACTGTCGTGGTGGTTCGCTTGGGTTTCGTCGTCGTTGTCTCGGGCACCGTGGTGGTGGTTGAGGTGGTGGTGACGATCACCCAACTGACGTTCGGCCATGGAATGGTCTCGGGTGTCTGTTGCAACTTTTCCTCGGGACGCTGGCTGAGCCAAAGTGTGAGCGAAGCACCGAACACGATTGCCGAACCGATGGTGGCTCGGCCGATGCGCCTGACGCGCGTTTCGCGCATCACGGAGCTCCCTCGACGGCGATTCGGCGGCGGATTTCACGGGCAACCTTCCATTGCTGGGCGGCGAGTGTGCGACCCGAGAATCGCAGGTCGTAGGTTTCGGCACCGATGTCATCGACGCCGAGAACGCTTGGAGCCTCGAGAATGAGCGGAGCCCACTCGGGGTCGCGGGAAATCTCGGCACCGATGCGATTCAACTGATCGATGGTGGCATCCAAGTCTGCGTCGCGCGACACGGGCACGGTGATGAGCACGCGCGACCAGTCGCGCGAGAGGTTCATTGTTTGACGCAATTGCCCGTTGGCGATGGTGAAAAGGTCTCCGTCGAAGGTACGCACCTTGGTGACACGCAGCGTGACCTCTTCGACACGACCCTCGACCCACCCAACGGGAATCAGCGGACCGACGTTGACGACGTCGCCCACGCCGAACTGACGCTCGGAGATGATGAAGATGCCGGCCAGAACGTCGCCGACGATTTGTTGTGCGCCAAAGCCAAGGCCTGCACCAACGACCGACACCATGGGCACCACGGCGCTGGCGGGAAGATTGAGAAGCAGCAGTACCCAGACGAAGGCAACGGTGGCGACGGTGAAATTGAGGCCCCAACGCGCCGCACCGACGAGAGCGCCCTGATACGCACCGATGGGATTGTGGCCGAGCGGGTCGACCTTGGCACGCAGACGCTCGATGCGTCGGGCCTGGTAGCGGGCGATGAGGCCGATGATGCGTGTGAGGAAGAACGCCCCCGAGGTGATGGCGACGATGAGAAGTCCCTCGTCCTTCATCCAATTCCACGCACCCTCGGTGCGTTCGGCGGCGATGAGCAAAAGCATCTGTGCGTCAGCATAACGACATGGCAGGATGAGCCCGTGCGCATCGTTCTCGGTACCTGCCACCACGACTGTCCTGATTCGTGCGGCTGGGAGGTCACGGTCGACGAAGGCGTTGCAACGAAAATGCGCGGCTACGAGGAGCATCCCTTTTCGCAGGGTGAACTGTGTCCGAAGGTGAACCACTTTCTCGAGCGCGTTTACAGCCCCGACCGTGTGACGACGCCGCTGGTTCGGGACGGCGCGAAGGGCTCGGGTCGCTTCCGGCGCGCGTCGTGGGATGAAGCACTCGGGTTGATCGTCGGTGCGGTGCGTAAGCGCATCGCGATGCACGGCGGCGAGACGGTTCTTCCCTGGTCGTCGGCGGGGAACCAAGGCTTGTTGCAGATGTCGTCGCTCGACCGTCGTTTCTTCGCGGCTTTGGGCGCCTCGACGACGCACGGCGCTTTGTGCGGAAGCGTGGCAAAAACGGGTCATGCCGCCACCACGGGTACCGGCATGAGTTCGGACCCGACGACGGTCGAGCATTCGCGATACGTCATCCTGTGGGGAACCAATACGCGTCTCACGAACAGGCACCTGTGGCCCTTCGTCGAGCGTGCTCGCGCGAATGGCGCCAAGCTTGTCGTGATCGATCCGATCCGAACGATCACGGCCGACTCTGCGGACTGGTTCATTCAGCCTCGTCCGGGTACCGATACGGCACTGACCCTTGCGATGTTGAATGTGATCATCGCCGAGGACCTCGTCGATCGCGACTTCGTCATGAGCCATGTCTCGGGTTACGACGATCTCGTTCGCGCTGCAGGCGAGTGGTTGCCCGCACGGGCAGCAGCAGAATGCGGTGTCGATGCCGCCGACATCGTCACACTGGCACGCGAATACGCGACAACCCGTCCGGCGTTCATTCGCACGTTGATCGGTGCCGAGCACCGGGCAAACGGCGGCATGATCTTCCGAACGCTTGCGTGTCTGCCGACGATCACTGGTCAGTGGCGACACCTGGGCGGTGGCCTGTCGCGCAGCGTCGGCTCGTGGTTCGGTGACTACGTCGACGACTCAGTGTTCGATCCGAGTGATGCGCCGCGGGTGCGGTCGTTGCCCTTCACCCAACTCGGCCGGGTGTTGACTGATCCGCAGACTCCGCCCGTGACCGCGCTGTTCGTATGGAACGGCAATCCGGTGATCACGTGTCCGAACGCTGCGCTGACGCGCAGGGGTTTGATGCGCGATGACTTGTTCACGGTTGTCAGCGAACAGTTCCTCACCGACACGGCGAAATATGCCGATGTCGTCTTGCCCGCTACGACACAGATCGAGCATGTCGATGTGGTGCCGGCGTGGGGCCATCTCAACCTCGGTTGGAACGGCAAGGCAATCGAACCGGTGGGGGAGTCCGTGGCGAACACCGAGTTGTTCCGCCGTCTTGCCGGCGCGTTTGGAATCGCCGACCCGCTCTTTTCGAAGACCGATGAAGAGTTGGTCGACATGGCACTGCGTGACATCGATGCCACCGCGCTGCGTCGCGATGGTTTCGTACGGTTGCCGAATGCGGATCGACGCCTTTTTGCCGATGGTCAGTTCGGTCATGCCGACGGGCGTTGCGACGTGTCGGGCATCGTGTATCAGCCGGTCGCGCGCGACGAGAGCCGCCCACTCGTCATGTTGTCGCCGAAGCAGCACTCACGGTTCCTGAATTCGAGTTATTCGCATCTTCCGGCACATGGTCCGCGCGAAGGCGGGCCGTTCGTTGAAATGACGGCTGATGATGCGACCCAGCGTGGTCTCGCCGACGGTGACGTGGCGTGCGTTGTGAATGACCAGGGTGAGCTCACGCTGCCCGTTCGGGTGAGCGATCGCCTGGGCCGTGGTGTCGTGGCGGTGCCGTTTGGTTGGTGGGATGCGGCCCACAACGGCGTCGTGTCAGCCAACGACCTGACGTCGGATGCGCCGACCGACATGGGTGGCGGTGTGGCGTACCACGACACGTTCGTCGAGGTTTCCCGCGCCTAACGTCATTGTCGCTGGTCGCCGCAATTTCTGGAGGGGAATCATGGCCGACGTTGATGTTGATGTGATCGTGATCGGTTCGGGTATCGCCGGTCTTGCCGCTGCACATAGTGCATGGGAAGCGGGGATGAAGCGTGTTCTCGTGGCCGAATCGGAAGGGGTGGTTGGCGGATCGTCGCGACTGTCGGGTGGCATTGTGATGGGGGCGCCAACGCGGTATCAGGCGGCGGCGGGCATCGAGGATTCGGCCGACATGCTGTTCCACGACTACATGTCGTTGAATCAATGGATGGTCGAGGCGGGCGTCATTCGTCATTACTGCGACGAAGCAGGTCCCGCCGTCGACTGGTTGGGCGATCTGGGTGTGCGGTTCCACGACGATCTCATCTACGGCGGTGGTGAAATCGTTCCGCGATGTCACTGTGCCGTGAACGGCGGCCAGGGAATTATCGATTCGCTGCATGCGAAGGCACGCGAGCGCGACATCGACATCGCCCTCGGCCAACGCATCGATCGATTGATCGTCGAAGGTGGTCGCGTCGTCGGAGTTGCTGTCGGTGAGGACGAAATTCGTGCCCACGCGGTGATCGTTGCATCCGGTGGATTCGCGAAGAATATGGCGTTGATGGAGGAGTTCTTTCCGGGTGCGCACGGCACGGGCGATTGGATGTGGTACATCGGCGCCGATGGCTCGCGCGGTGACGCAATCGAGTTCACCAGGTCGGTCAATGCGCAATTGACGGGACACGGTCGTGGCCTGCGCTTGTTGCACCCTAATTTCGTGACAACACTCGAGGCCTTCGTGCCCGGATGGATGGTGTTGGTGAACCGCGACGGCCGCAGATTCGGTGCGGAGAACGCGCCGTACGGATTGATGGACGGATTCATGACGGCACAGGGCAACGTCGCGTTCGCAATCTTCGACGACGTGGTGTTGAATCCCGAAAAGGGACCACAAGTTGAGACTTACAAGCAGACGATCCCGGGCCGCGAGGGAAGAGGCAGTCCGAACTGGAATCCGATCATGGTCGAAGAACAAGTTGGTCGCGGTCGCATCAAGCGTTCCGAAACACTCGAAGGCCTTGCACGTGAACTCGGCTTGCCCGTCGAGCGATTCGTCGCAACCATCAAGCGATACAACAAGGGATGCGAAACCGGAGTCGACGACTACGACAAGGACAAGAAGTTCCTGCGTCCGATTGCGCATCCTCCGTACTACGGCGCCGAAGTTCGTCCCGCGACCGTGTGCTTCACACAGACGGGCCTGCGTATCGATCGTGACGGGCGTGTGCTGAACGATTTCAGCGAGCCGATCCCGGGGCTGTTTGCCGCGGGTGAAGTCACCGGGGGCATCATCGGCGACCGCTACGTGGGCAGTGGCAATTCGTTGTCGAACGGCGCGACGTTCGGCCGAATCGCCGGCAGGACCGTGGCGAATAATCTCCAGTGACGGCTCGAAAGCCTTGAATCTCGCCCATTCCGTGGCTCTTGCCGAATCATTGGGGACTTCTTCACCTTCTCTTACTTGTCCTTAGGAAGATTCTCGGGAACGACGACGAAGTTATGCCCCGTCACGGCATCCGCTGCGGCGAAAACGGGCAAGACCCCCCGAACCAGGAGACACAAGTGAAGAACAAGCCAACACTGAAGAAGAGCATCGTGGCCGCCAGCGTGGTGGCCGGGGTTGCCGGAGGCCTCGTCGCCGGACTCGCACTCGGAGTTCCCGGATTCGCCGGCGCATCCGGCACCGGCGTTCAGGGAGCCTCGGCTGCGTTCGTGAAGAACGCCGTCGTTCGGGTTGCCGATGCAACGACCGACGCTGACGACGACATCGCCTCGGGTACTGCAACCGACCTTCCCGGCACCATCACGGTGCAGGGCTCGTCCAGCGGCGAATCGAGCACGGACCACGCCCCCCGCGGTCCGCGCGCGGCGATTGCGTCTGATGCCGTTGCGAAGGTGCTCGGCCTGACTGCTGACGAATTGAAGACCGAACTGCAGTCAGGTAAGTCACTCGCCGATGTCGCCAAGGCGAAGAGCGTCGACATCGCGAAGGTGAAGCAGGCGATCATCGACGACTTCACTGCCCGCGAACAGGCCGAGGTCGCCTCGGGTGAGCACACGCAGGCGGAAGTCGACCAAAAGATCGCCTATCTGAAGTCGAAGATCGACGACATCGTCAACGGCGCGATCCCCATGGGTGGCAAGGGTGGTCACGGCATCCGTGGCACCGTGATCGCGTCGGATGCGGTCGCCAAGGTTCTCGGCATGACCGCCGACGAACTGCGCACCGAACGGCAGTCAGGCAAGTCGCTTGCCGATGTTGCCAAGGCGAAGAGCGTCGACATCGCGAAGGTGAAGCAGGCGATCATCGACGACTTCACTGCCCGCGAACAGGCCGAGGTCGCCTCGGGTGAGCACACGCAGGCGGAAGTCGACCAAAAGATCGCCTATCTGAAGTCGAAGATCGACGACATCGTCAACGGCGCGATCCCCATGGGTGGCAAGGGTGGTCACGGCATCCGTGGCACCGTGATCGCGTTCTTTGCGGTCGCCAAGGTTCTCGGCCTGACTGCCGACGAATTGAAGACCGAATTGCAGTCGGGCAAGTCGCTCGCTGATGTCGCCACGGCGAAGGGCGTCGACGTCGAGAAGGTGAAGGCCACGATCCTCGAGGACTACACCGCGAAGGAACAAGCCGAGGTCGCCTCGGGTGAGCACACGCAGGCGGAAGTCGACCAGAAGATCGCCGACTTCAAGACCCGTCTCGATGACATCGTGAACGGTGTGCGTCCGGCGGGTATGCCCGGCGGCATGCGCGGCGACGACGGCCACGACGACGACCACGACAACGACCACGGTCCCCGTGGCGAGCACGGTCGCGGTCACGGCCCGCGTGGTGACCACGACGACATGAATGCACAGGGTCAGTCGGGCCCCACCCTGCAGGGTGGCGTTCAGGTCCAGCCCTCCGGCGCCAACGCCTGATCCGCCTCATCGGACCGTCCGGCGGTTCGCTCAAAGAATCCGACGTACGGTTCCCCCCACATGTCCAGGCCCACCACCTCCAGTCAGGTCGTCGCGACCCAGCCGCTCCTTCCCCCCAAGGCGAGTTGGGTTCTCGACACCGATGTGGGTGCCGTCATCGGCGCACTCACACTGGTGGTGGTGGGCCTGTGGGCTCGTCATGGCGGAGTCTCCTCTCTCGGAGGCTCCGCCACGGACGTGTTCACGTCGCTCGCGTCGCTGACGGGGCTTTTCGCATCGGAAGCCGGAATCCTGGGTTAATACTCGTCACCCGAACACCGGTGCTCGAGCGTCGCTACGGCCTTGATCGGCTGTTCAACTGGCATCGGCTGCTCGGCGAGGCGATGGCGATCCTGATCGTTGCCCACATCGTGACGAGTATCGAAGCCTGGGCCGACCCGACGGGTGTGATGACCGCGATCAAGGATCTCACCGGACGCGAGCCCTACATGGCGTTGACCACGGTGGGCACCGTTCTCATCCTCGTTGTCACGATCACGTCCTTGAAATTCTTCCGCGAACGCATCACCTACGAAACGTGGTGGTTCATCCATCTGCTGTCGTACGTGGGCCTTGCATTTTCGTTTTCACACCAGATCGTTCTCGGCACCGATTTCATGAACGACACGATCGCGCGTTGGTTCTGGATCGCACTTCACGTTGCTGTCGCACTGTGGATCGCGTGGGGTCGTTGGGGAACCCTCGTCCGGTCGCTCGCTCGACCCCTGCGCGTCGAGTCGGTGCATACCGAAGCAAGCGGCGTCGTCAGCCTCACTCTTGCGGGTGCCAACCTTCGGCGACATCACGCGGCTTCGGGCCAGTTCTATTTCCTGCGTGAGCTTGCGCCCGGTCGATGGTGGTCGAACAACCCATTTTCACTCTCGGCAGAACCCACGACGTCTGGTCTGCGCTTCACGATCAAGGACCGGGGCGATGCAAGCCGGGCCTTCACACGCATTGCAGTGGGGGCGCGTGTTGCGATCGAGGGCCCGTACGGGGTGTGCACTCCCGACCTCGTCGGCGACGACAAGGTGCTGCTCGTCGCCGGGGGTGTGGGGATCGGCCCGATCGTGTCGTTTCTCGAACAGCTGCCGCCCACTAGCCAGCCCGTCGTTCTCTATCGTGCACATGCGCAGGCCGAGGTCGCTCACGCCGAAGAACTCGAACGATTGGCCGCCGCGCACGGCGGACGTCTTCACATCCTCGTTGGTGCGCGCACGACGCTGAAAGTGCCGGACCCGTTCGCTGCCGACGTCTTGTTGAAGACCGTCCCCGACCTCGCCGAACGTGTCGTTGTGGTTGCTGGTCCCGAGTCGATGATCAAGGCGGTTCAGCGCGGCGCGCTACGCGCCGGTGTTCCCGCGGAAAGCATTCACGCAGAAAGGGCATGGTGGTGACCGTGTCGGAAAATCAACGACCATCGCTTGTTCGTCAGATTGCGCCGGCAGCAGTCCTCACTGCCGTCGGTGTTGCATTCGTGTCGATGCTTGACAATCCCACGGGGACGAATTCGGTGTCACTCGATCTTGGTGCCGGTGGTGAAATTTCCGCACCTGTCGACACGACGGTTGCTGCACCGCAGACCACGCTTCCCCCGCAGACCACCGCCGCGCCGCTGCCCGAGGTGTCATCGACGCTCGCCCCCTCGCCGGCCACGACAGTCCTTGCGCCAACAACCGAGCCACCCGCGGTGCAGGCAGCCGGGGCGTGCGACGGCGACCTTGTCACCAGTCCGACCGCGTTGTTCCGCTGGGGAGGCATCCAGTTGCAGGTGCATTTCACGAAGAAGAATGCGATCTGCGATGTGGAAGTTCTCGAATACCCGTCGGACGAACGCAAGTCGATCTCGATCAACCAGCGCGCACTACCGACCTACAACGCAGAGGCTGTTGCGGCCAACAGCGCACGGATTTCCGCGATATCGGGTGCGACCGATACCTGGGAGGCCTACACCGCGGCACTCCAGGCAGTGATTGATTCGCGCTCATGAATGCCGTCGTCGACCGTCTCAAGATGACAGCGAAGGTGATGGGAACCTTCGCGAGTCTCCACGTCGACGATGCAGTCGGCCCGAGTGTCGTCGACACCGCGTGGCGCGAGGCGCTGGATTTGCTCGTCGACATCGAACAGCGGTTCTCGACGTTCCGTGACGACAGCGAGATCTCTCGCATCAACCGGGGTGAATTGCATCTGCTCGACGCGTCGCCGGACGTGATCGAGGTGATGGATGCCTGCACGTGGTTGGAGCACGAGTCGAACGGTGCCTTCCGCGCACGACGTCCCGACGGAACGCTCGACCCTGCAGGATTCGTGAAGGGCTGGGCTGCGCAACGCGCGGGACAGGTGCTGGCGAGTCACGGTCTGTCGGCGTGGTACCTGAACGTCGGAGGGGACATTCAAACATCGGGCCTTCAGGCATCGGGGGAGAGGTGGCGCATCGGCGTCGTCGACTCGACCGACCGCACAGTCATCGTTGCATGGTTCGACATCCCGGAGAACTTCGCCGTCGCAACTTCCGGCACCGGCGCCCGCGGCACACATCTGTGGGATGGCCGGTCAGGTTCATTCATCGATCGCCCCGCATCGGTGACCGTCATCGGACCGCACCTCATGTGGGCCGACGCATTCGCGACTGCGGCGTTCGCGATGGGCGAAGACGGTCTTGCGTGGCTCGCCCGCTACCCCGACTACAAAGGGTTCTCGGTGCGTAACGGTGCGAAAATCGGGTAGCTGCGCACCGAGAACCCTCTAGGTGTCGGGGTTTTGGTCGCGGAGGAACTTCTCGAACTCGGCGGCGAGGTCGTCACCACTCGGCATCGAGGCCTCGGAGCGACGGTCGAACTGTTGCTCGAGCATCCGCACGTAGGCGAGTGCCTGTGTGTCGTCTTCGACGGCCTCTTCGTGCAGCACCGCCCAGCGCCGCACCTCGCCATCCATGTTGGCGTGGCCCGTCGGTACGCCAAGGACGTGTTCGAGGTGTCGCAGCAGTGCCGCGGTGGAACGCGGGTGCTGTGCGTTGGTGAGGTAATGCGGAACGCCGACGCGCAACGACACCGCGGGCAGGCCGGTGCGGTCGAAGCGCTCTTGCATCACGCCGATGACACCGGTTGGTCCCTGGTACTGCGGTTGCTGCAGACCGAGGCGACGCGCGAGGTCGGGATTCGTCGTGCTGCCGACGACGGGTGGGAGACGCGTGTGGGGCACTTGGTCGGCGAGCGCACCGAGCGTGACGACCGCGGAACACTTCAACCCCTGTGCGACCTCGACGATCGCATCGATGAAGGTCGACCAATGAATGTGCGGCTCGACGCCGGCGAGAAGAACGAGGTCACGGTTACCCTCGGGGAAACGTGCGATGTAGATGTCGTTCTCGGGCCAGCGAATGTGTCGCTCGTCGTCTTCGTCGAGATACACCTCGGGACGTTCCTGGGTGAAGTCGAAGAACGGGTCGGGGTCGATGCTGCCGACGATGGTGACGACGCGGTCACGCACGGACCATTCGATTGCCTGGGTCGCTGCTCCGGAGACGTCGAACCATCCACGCAAGGCGATGAGAAAGACCGGGTCACGCAGCGGAGCGACGTCGTCCCAACTGGCAGTGAGAACGTCGCTCGACTTCACACCCCGAATTCAACCAGCGTTTTCACGCCCCCAAGCGCTCGACCACGAAATCGATGCAGCGCGTGAGTTGGCGCACGTCGTCGGGGTCGATTGCGGGGAACATGCCCACCCGCAACTGGTTGCGGCCCAGTTTGCGGTAGGAGTCGGTGTCGACGACGCCGTTTGCCCGCAGTGCGGCGTTGATGTCGCCGGCGTCGACACCGTCGAGGTCGATCGTGCCGACCACTGCCGAGCGATGCGACGGATTGGTGACGAACGGTGTGGCCCACGGCTGCGAGTCGGCCCAGCCGTAGAGGTGGTCGGATGACTCCTTCGAACGGGCCGCGCACCACGACAAGCCACCATTGTCGAGCATCCAGCGCACCTGCTCGTCGAGCAGGATCAGGGTGCCGAGCGCGGGCGTGTTGTAGGTCTGGTTCGCGACGCTGTTGTCGAGTGCGATCTTCATGTCGAGAGATGCGGGGCACCAACGCTTCGATGCGGCGATCTTCTTCACGCGTTCGACTGCGGCGGGTGAACAGGCGGCGATCCAGAGACCACCATCCGAGGCGAAGCACTTTTGTGGCGCGAAGTAGTACACGTCGACGTCGGTGGGGTTCCACATGAGTCCACCTGAGGCCGACGTTGCATCGACGACGACGAGGGCGTCGCCTGCGAAGGCCGGCCGTTCGAGCGTCATGGCCACACCCGTCGAGGTTTCGTTGTGGGTGAATGCGTACACGTCGACGTCGGCCTGTGACGGCGCGGGGTGTGTGCCCGGTTCGCTCGACACGACGACGGGGTCGCCCAGATGCGGCGCGGCCGCGGCAGCCTCGGCAAATTTCGAGGAGAACTCGCCGAACACGAGGTGTTCGCTGCGTGACTCGATGAGGCCGAACGTTGCGACGTCCCAGAACACCGTCGACCCGCCGTTGCCGAGCACGATCTCCCAGCCCTCGGGCAGGCCGAACAACTGGGTGAGGCCCGAACGCACCGAACCGACGAGGTTCTTCACGGGTGCCTGACGGTGTGAGGTGCCCATGAGGGCTGCGCCACGACCTGACAGTGCAGCCAGTTGTTCGGGGCGGACCTTCGAGGGGCCGCAGCCGAAGCGGCCGTCGCGGGGCAAAAGTTCGGACGGGATGCGAATTTCTTGGGGGGTTTTCGCGTTCACCGTGACATCATTTCACCCATGACCTCCCCAGCAAAAGCGCGGGTTTCGGCCCGCCTCGCCGCAATCGCAGAGTCCGCAACGTTGGCCGTCGACGCCAAGGCGAAGGCGCTGAAGGCCAAGGGTGAGAACGTCATCGGTTTCGGCGCGGGGGAACCCGACTTTCCGACGCCCGCCCACATCGTCGAGGCTGCTGCAAAGGCCTGTTATGAGGTGAAGAACCACCGCTACACGCCCGCGGCCGGCTTGCCCGAACTGCGCGAGGCGATCGCGGTGAAGACCAAGCGCGACAGCGGCTTCGACTGCAAGGCGAGTCAGGTGTTGGTGACGAACGGCGGCAAACACGCGGTGTTCGTCGCGTTCGCGGCGTTGTGCGACCCGGGTGACGAGGTCATCTGTCCCGCGCCGTACTGGACCACCTATCCCGAGGCCATCGTGCTTGCGGGCGGAGTTCCCGTCGTCATCGACACCACCGAAGAAATGGGTTTCCGAGTCACGGTGGAACAGCTCGAGCGCGCGAAGACACCGCGCACCAAGGTTCTGCTGTTCGTCTCGCCCGACAACCCAAGCGGCGCGGTCTACCCGCCCGAGGAGATCGCCGCCATCGGCAAGTGGGCCGCCGACAACGGCATCTGGGTGATCACCGACGAGATCTACGAACATCTCACCTACGGCACCCACACGTTCGCGTCGATGCCGACCCTTGTGCCGGAAATGGCCAACCAGTGCGTCATCGTGAACGGCGTCGCAAAGACTTACGCGATGACCGGATGGCGAGTCGGCTGGATGATCGGCCCCGACGACGTGATGAAGGCCGCAATCAACTTCCAGTCGCACTCCACGTCGAACGTTTCGAACGTCGCACAGATCGCCGCGCTTGCAGCCGTCAGCGGCGACCTCGAGGCCGTCAAGATGATGCGCACCGCCTTCGAACGCCGCGGAAAGACGATGCACAAGATGCTCTCCGCCATCCCCGGCGTCACGTGCCTCGAACCGCAGGGCGCCTTCTATTGCTTCCCTCACGTGCAGGGGCTGCTCGGCCGCTCGCTCAGCGGCCACGTGGCGAACTCGAGCCTCGAACTCGCAGATCTCGTGCTCGAACACGCCAAGGTTGCTTTCGTCCCCGGCGAGGCTTTCGGCGCGCCGGGCTACGCACGCTTCTCTTTTGCGCTCGGCGATGACGACATCGTCGAGGGCATCTCGCGCTTCGCGACTCTCTGCGCCGGCTGAACGTCTGCTACGTTGTCGTCACCACGGCAATAGTCGTGGGACGTGAAATACAGCGAAGTCCGGTGAAAACCCGGCACTGTCCCGCAACGGTGGAGGATTCCAACGAGGATCCCGAGTCCGGTCGCCTGCCTCACGTGCGTTTACCAGTCCTCGAAGGAAGGGCGGTCCGCGGTACGGGAGTTCCCGTCTTCGACCCACTCTTCTTTCTCCAGCAATCTTCGGAGGAAGAACATGTCACTGAAAGTGCTCAATCGCCGTCGTTTCGTCGGCCTCCTTGCCGGAACGCTGCTGTTTGCGGCGTGCGGTGCGGATCCCGACACGAGCAAGCCCGCCACGACGGAACCGGCGGTTGCCGAAACGACCGCACCCGCCGACACCACCGCCGCTGCGGAAGGTGACGCGGCAAGTGAGAAGAAGATGGCGGCCGAACGGATCGTCTCGTTGTCGGCGACGGCGACTGAAATGCTCTACGCCCTCGGTGCGGAGGACCAGATCGTCGCTGTCGACAACTTCAGCAACTATCCGCAGGCCGCTGCCGACTTCGCAACGAAGATCGATGCGTTCGAACCAAGTGTCGAAGCGATCGCCGAACTCGACCCCACGGTCGTGCTGCTGACCTACGACCCGGGTGACCTGCAGGCCCAGCTCGAGAAACTCGGTATCAAGGTGTGGATCGGGGCAGCCGCGGCGACCCTCGATGATTCCTACGCGCAGATCACCGAACTCGGCGACCTGACTGCCAAGGCCGACGAGGCGAGTGCTCTCGTCGAGTCGATGAAGTCGGAAATCGAGTCGACTATCACGTCGATGGAGCTGCCCGACGCGCCGGTTTCGTACTACTACGAGCTCGACAACACCTTCTATTCGCTGACATCCAACACCTTCATCGGCCAGTTGATGTCGCGCTTCATGTTGCAGAACATTGCCGACACGGCCGAGTCTGGCAACGACTACCCGCAACTGTCGGCAGAGTCGATCGTGTCGTCGAATCCGCAGATGATCTTCCTGGCCGACACGAAGTGCTGTGAACAGACCGCCGAGACCGTCGCTGCACGTGCCGGTTGGGACGTCATCGACGCGGTGAAGAACGGCAACGTCGTCGAACTCGACGACGACATCGCATCACGCTGGGGACCACGTGTGGTCGACCTGGTGAAGGTCGTCGCCGAAGCAGTGACGAAGTACGTCACCGCGGCAAAGGGCTGATCACGCTCCGGCTGATCGATTGACGATGTACACCGAGCAGGCTCCCACACCCGCCAAGGGGATCATCCCCGGGCGTTGGTGGATGCCCGTCGCCGTGGTGACGGCATGCTCGGCGATCCTGCTCGGTGTCATGGTCGGACCCGCCGGCCCGGTGTGGTGGCGGGTTCCGCTGGCCCTTCTCGACAGGCTGCCGCTGGTGTCGATCGACAGCGGGGTGACTCCACGCGAGTGGATCATCATCTGGGAAATCCGCATGCCACGGGTGGTGCTTGCCGCGTTGGTCGGTTCGACTCTCGCGTTGTCGGGTGCCAGCTACCAAGGCGTGTTCCGCAATCCACTCGTCGATCCGTATCTGCTCGGCGTCGCAGCTGGTGCGGGCCTCGGTGCGACGGTCGTGTTCACCCTGAATCGTGCCGGTACGAGTTCGTGGATCATCGATCCGCTGCCGCTCAGCGCTTTTCTCGGCGGTCTCGTCGCGGTCGTGCTCACGTACTTCGTGGGCACTGCATTCGGTGGTCGACGTAGTTCGGCGACGTTGGTCCTGGCCGGGGTGGCGGTGACGGCGCTCGCCACCGCCGTGCAGACGTTCGTGCTGCAGCGAAATACCGATGTCATCCGTCAGGTGTACTCGTGGATCCTCGGTCGGTTGAGCACGGCCTCGTGGGGCGACGTGCGACTCGTCATCCCTTACGTCGTGTTGAGCACGGTGACATTGCTCATCCACCGCCGCCTGCTCGATGTCATGCGGGTCGGCGAAGACGAAGCGACCGCGCTCGGGACGTCCGTCGATCGGGTGCGCATCATCGTGGTGATCGCGGCAACCCTCGGTACGTCCGCCGTCGTCGCCGTGAGCGGTCTCATCGGCTTCGTCGGCATCATCGTGCCCCATGCCGTGCGGCTGCTCGCCGGAGCGAGCTACCGCACGATCATTCCCCTCAGCATTTTCGCCGGTGCCGCATTCCTCGTTCTTGCCGACATTCCCGGCCGCATCCTGCAGAACCCGTCGGAAACACCCATCGGTGTCGTGACAGCGTTCTTCGGCGCACCGTTTTTCTTGTTGCTTCTCCGCACGCGGCAGGCGAACCGATGACGTCGCTGGCTTTCGACCGCGTTTCGGTGCGCTACGGCGACCGCCATGCACTCGATGGGTTCACCGACACGGTGAAGCCGGGGGAGTGGCTGTGCCTCATCGGACCGAACGGAGCGGGCAAGAGTTCGTTGCTGAGGTCGGTTGCCGGGGTCGTGAAGCATGCTGGCGAGATTCGTGTCGACGGGACGTCGCTGCGGTTCCGCTCGGCAAAGCGTCGTGCGCAGTTGATCGCATACGTGCCACAAACTCCGGTGTTGCCCGATGACATGAGCGTTCGCGAGTACGTGGTGCTCGGTCGCAACCCGTTCATCGCGCACTTCGGCCAGGAAACGAAACACGACTGGGACATCGTCGATGATGTCCTCGAGCGGCTCGACCTCGTCGAGTTCGGTCATCGGCATCTTGCGACGCTGTCGGGCGGTGAACGTCAACGCGTCGTGATCGCGCGTGCGATCGCCCAGGAGGCGCCGATCCTTCTCCTCGACGAGCCAACGAGCGCGCTCGACATCGGACACCAGCAGCAAGCGTTGGAATTGGTCGACAGGTTGCGTCGTGAGCACGGGCTCACCGTCGTCTCTGCGATGCACGACCTCACGCTGGCGGGTCTCTACTCGGATCGACTGTGTCTCTTGCACCAGGGATATCGCGTTGCAACCGGCACTGCTGCCGAGGTCTTGCGGCCCGAAACGCTCGCCGAGTTCTACGGGGTGTCGGCGCGTGTGCATCACGAACCAGACGGCACCGTCGTGGTCATCCCGTACCGCGCCGGCGACGTCGGCGAGCGACACTGACCAATGCCCGTCACTAGGATTGGAATATGCGGCGAATCGCGCTGGTGCTCGCCTCCACCTGTGCGCTGTTCGCGACGGTCGCGGCGCCCACACACGCGGGCAGCAATGTCGATGAACGCCTCGAGGCGGTTCTCGCCAAGACATCGGGTCGCAGTGCCGTCGTGGCGTTGTACCGCGGTCGCGTCATTGGCACGGCCGGTCGTGACGCCGACCTCTACACGCCCTTGCACTTGGCTTCAGTCTCGAAGACCGTCACCGCTGCTGCAGTGATGCGACTCGCCGAGCGTGGAGACATCGATCTCTCGGCGCCGATCGGCGACTACCTCCGCAAGTTCTTCGCCGACGGTAACGACGAGATTGCGGCACAGCCGGTGTCGGCCTTTCTCAACCATGCGACGGGTCTGCGGTCGAACAATCTGCGTGCGGTGACCACGGGTCTCACGACATGGCAGAAGTACGCGGCGCAGGCCGGTGCGGGTCGCGTCAACGCGACGCCCGGTCGATACCTCTATTCCAACGACAACTACGTGCTTCTCACGAAGTTGGTCGTCGAGGTGACCGACACACCGTTCAGTGTCGCGGTCAGGGACCTGGTGTGGAAGCCACTCGGCGTCGACGGTGGGCGACTCGACGTGGCGACACGGGCAACACAGGTGCTGGGTGGTTCGGGGGCGTGGGTGGCTTCGGCGCGCGACGTTGCGGTTCTCTTCGACGCGTTGAACCCCGACAGCCCCGGACCAAAACTTCTCTCGCCGCGGTGGCTGACGCGCATGCATTCGATCGCCTACGCGGCCGATTACCGCAACGGTCTGCGCTTCCGCGGCGACGTATGGGGCCACACGGGATCCTTGTACGCGGTTCGTTCGGCCGCGGTGGTGACGAAGAGTGGCACGGTGTACGTGGTGTTGTCCGAGGGTGCTCGGCCGAGCAAGTCGGAACGTCTCTTCGATGCGCTCGCACGGTTGGGTTGACGCACGGTTAGGTTGAAGTGGTCATGTCCGCGAGCAACGACCCGCTGTATCTCGACAACTGCGTCGAGGGAAGTGCGCGAAGCCACCAACGTCTGCTCGTGATGCTGGATGGAGTGCTCGAACTCGACGACCCCGAAGCGTGGTTCTCCACCCCGTCGGCACTCGTCGACTGGTCGCGGCGTCACGTGATCGCACATCTGGCCCGCAACGCGGAGAGCCACGTGCACCTCTTCGCCGAGGCCGAGGCGGGTCGCGAGGGCGAACAGTATCCGGGAGGAGCAGAGGCTCGAGCCGCGGGCATCGAGTCGTATCTCGCACTCGATGCCGCCAAGCTGGTCGCCCGGAATCGCGCCGCCATCTACGCGCTCGAGGCGGTGTGGGCGCGCTCGTCCGCCGCCGCTTGGGAAGGCACCGGCCGCAACACGTTGGGTGTCCGGATGAAGACCCGCGACCTGCCGATGCTGCGTTGGCGGGAAGTCGAGGTGCACACAGCCGACCTCGATGCCGGTGTCACCTTCCGCGATTGGGACCCGCTGTACGTGCGATACGACCTGCCACGGATGACGATGATGCAGACCAGTCGGTCGCCGATGGGCATGTCGAAACTGCCCGATGCCGCGCTGCGGCTCCCCGAGGCCGAGCGACTTGCCTGGCTGCTCGGTCGACACGTTCCCGGCGGCCTCGAAGCACTGCAGGGCCTCTGAACCCATGCGTCGGCTCCGACACATCGTCATCGCACTGATTGCGGCCGTCATCGTGTTTCTCGTGCCGGCTGGCGCGGTGTCCGCACATGCGGTGCTCGACAATTCGGTTCCTGTTTCCGGCGCGACACTCGTCGATTCACCGCCGCAAATCGTGCTCGACTTCGACGAGCCAGTCGAGACGGCACTCGGTTTCATCCGGCTGTTTGCCAGTGATGGATCGCGCGAAAGCCTGCCTGCCATCGCCCGCGACCCCTCCGATTCGTCGATCGTGCGGGTCGACGTGCCGCGCCTCGACGACGACACGTACGTCGTCACCTACAGGGTGGTGTCCGTCGACGGACACCCGGTCGATGGCGCGATCACCTTCCAGGTGGGCGACGGTGCGCGCGTCGACGTCACCGACCTCGTGGCCGACGCCCTGTCCGGCGACGGGTCGAACGGTGTCGTCGATGGATTGTCGCGCATCGCGCGCCTCGTTGGTTACCTCGCACTCGCGCTTTTGCTCGCATCAGGGTTCTTCCTCCTCGGTGGCGGGGCTGGGGCGGCGCGTGCGTCGCTCGTGCGGACCTTTTCTCTCGCCGCCGCGGCGACTTCTCTCGCCGCAATCGCCCTGCTCGCCCTGCAAGGCGCATCGCTGGCAGGGGAGGGAGTGGGCTCGGCATTTCGTTGGTCGACGATCTCCGACATCGCCGACACGCGTGTCGGTCACGCATTGCTCGTTCGTGCGGTACTCGGAGCGTTGGCTCTGGCAATCGTGGTGCCGGCCATGCGGCGACCGGGGAGCGGCGCGGCACTGCGTTTCGCCGCCGTCGCGTCGTTCGTCGTGGTGCCGCTGTCGTACGCCTTCGCCGGTCATTCCGGTGCGGCGAAACCGGCCGTGATCGCGATCGTCGTTTCGATGCTCCACGTCGCCGCGGTCGCCACGTGGTTCGGCGGCCTCGTGCTGTTGGGCTGGTCGTCGACGTTGCGCGAGCCCGGTGCAGTCAAATGGTTCTCGCAGCGCGCAGCCGTACTTGTCGGCGTCGCCGTCGTCACCGGCGTGATGCAGTCGCTGCTCATCGTCGACGACATTCGTGACGTCCTCGACATCGACTACGGCAAGGTGCTCGCCTCGAAGATCGTGTTCGTCGGGCTGATGCTGCTTGCTGCCGCCGTGGTACGAAAGCGGTTCCTGGATTCGGGAACAACGCGGCTTCGCCCCGTCCTCGTCGCCGAGGCCGTCGCCGGCCTTCTGGTGCTGGCGGTGACGTCGGGTCTCGTCACCGAGACTCCACGTGTGGCGGTGTCGGCCGTACCGTTCACTGCGAGCCTGGTGCAAGGTGAGACCATCGTGAACGTCACCGTTTCACCGGCGCGCGTCGGTGCAGTCGAGATGCATGTGATCATCTCGAAACCGGGCGGTTCGCTCGAACCGGTTACCGCGGCAAAAGTGCGCTTCTCGTCCAAGGAACGCGATGTGCCGCCGATCGCCGTCGAACCCGCCGAAGTCGGACCGAATCACTTCGTCGCGACCGCGCAGATTCCCTACGCGGGAGAATGGAAGATCGACGTGGTGCTGGTCGAACCAGATGGGCGCGAATCTCTCTTCACCACGCCGATCGACGTGCGTTCCTGAGTTTGTTTTACGCCAAGCGCACGACGACCAGGTGGTGCGACATGCCCGTGGCCTCGTCGGTGAATGCGTCGCCGACGACCGTCATGCCGTTGCGTTCGTAAAAGGCGAGTGCGGAATCACGAGCACGCGCCCACACGTTGGTTGCCCCGAGACCACGGGCCCGTTCGATTCCCGCCGCCAACAACGATGCACCGACTCCACGGCTCTGCAGGGTCTTGTCGACCGCCATTCCGCGCAACTGGACGGCCGGTGTGTCGGGTTCCGGCGGGAAGGGCCGCGGCAACCAGGATGAAGTGGCGACGATGATGCAATCGGCATCGCGGGCAACGAGGTGAAGCGTGGTGTCGTGGTCGTCCTCGGCGTAGCGGGGGTCGCGCGACGGGGTGCCGTCACGCAACACCGCCATGCGCAGTGGCAGAATCTCGGCGGTCGTTGCGGTACCGATGTCGTACGAGTGTCCGGTCATTGCACACTCGACGATAGATCGGCGAGCCGCACCACCTTGTCGGCGATGCGCTGGGCCTCCACCGGGTCATGCGTGACGACGAGAGCCGTCGAGCCCGCAGCCCGGATGACTCGCCGCAGGTCGTCTGCGAGCGTGTAGCGCAGGTCGTGGTCGAGGCCCGAGAGGGGCTCGTCGAGCAACAAAAGGCGGGGGGAGGTGGCGAGTGATCTCGCGAGAGCCACACGTGCAGCCTCTCCACCCGACAACGTCGTGACGTCACGGTGGGCATGGCCGGTCATGCCGACGAGGGCAAGCAACTCCCCGACGCGCGCGTGGCGCTGCGCGGTGGGTGTTCGCGCGATGCGCAGCCCGTAGCCGACGTTGCCGGCAACATCGAGGTGGGGAAACAGTTGGTTGCTTTGGAAGACCAAGCCGACTCCCCGACGGTGTGTCGGGATGCCCGTCATGTCGGTGCCGTCCACGCGAACCAGGCCCGATGATGGGCCGACGAGGCCGGCGACGACGCGAAGAAGCGTCGACTTACCCGAGCCGCTGGGGCCGAGAACCGCGACGATTGCACCGCGATCGACACGCAGCGACACGTCGGCGAGCACCGGCGAGCCGTCGAAGCTGACGCTCACGTGTTCGATCTCGAGGCCCGGCGTGGTCATCGTCTGTCTCCTGCGGCGGCGAGATCGACGACGGTGACGAGCGCAAGGCACAGTGCGGCGAGAACGACCGACGCGACGAAGGCCTGGGCCTGGACGATGTCACCCGGCCGACCAAGGAGGCGACCGATGGCCATCGTGAGTGTCTCGTTGCCGCGTCGACTGAGAAGGCTGGAAGCGCCGAACTCTCCGAGCGAGACGAGTGCCGCGAGAGTGGTCGCGGCGCCGAGTGGCCGGCGCAGGAGCGACGCATCGATCGAGCTCAGTACTCGCAGCGGACTCGCTCCGAGAGTCGATGCAGCGTTGCGCAGGTCTGAAGGGATCTGCCGCATCGATGCGGCGATGGTCCGCGACACGAGTGGCAGGGCCACGACTGCGTGCGCGACCGGAAGCAGCCACCAACGTCCCCGCCAGTCGAACGGCCCGCTGCGGAACGCGAGGAGAAAACCAAGGCCGACAACCACGGCCGACACGACGACGGGAATCACCTCGCATGCCGTTGCGACACCGCGCGCCGCGCGCGATGTGGCGTGCACCTGCGCAAAGGCGACGAGCATGCCGATGACAATCGACAAGAACGCTGCCAGTGCCGCCGTCACCAGCGATGCGGTCAGCGACGGAATCAGGTCGAGCGCACCCGTCGTTCCGAATGCGCCACGCCATGCAGCGAGAGAGAATCCATCGCCAACCCGGAGCGAACGTGACACCAGGCCGACGAGTGGAAGCACGAAGACCGTCGCAATCAACGAAGCACCAACGGCCACGCCGATGCGTCGTGGGCGCGGCGCGGTGCGCAATGCAAGCGGCTGCGTCGGGGCCGAGGCGTGGGTGCCACCACGAGAGGTCAACGCAAGAACGATCCCGACGAGCACCACCTGCGCGACGGCAAGGGCAGAAGCAGCACGCATGTCGCCGGCAAGAACGGCGAACCTGTAGATCTCGGTCTCGGTGACGGGTCGCGAGGGGCCCGCGAGAACGCGTGCCGCACCGTATGTCGTGAAGCAGTACATGAACACGAGACCCGCACCGGCACCGATGCTGCCGCGCAGCATGGGCCACGTGACCGTGCGGAAACGTGCGACTGGTCCGGCGCCAAGCGTTGCAGCTGCGTCATCGAACGTGCGGGGCTGCGACTCCCACCGCGCACCGACGATTCGCACGATGACGGCGACGTTCAGGAAAACGTGCGCGACGACGAGCGCAAGCACGCCCGTGCGCAGGTCGGCCGGGAGAACGGCGCGGAACGCGAGGCCGACGACGAGTGTGGGAAGCACGAACGGCACGAGTGTGAGTGCCCGCACGATGCGTCGACCGGTGAACTCGTGTCGACTGAGAACCCATGCGATCGGCAGGCCGACGACCAACGTCAGGGCCGTGCTGGCAGCCGCCTGCCACGCGGTGAACCAGACCGTTTCCCGCAGGCCGGATTCGGTGATCGTTGCCGTGACGTCGAATCCGCGCCGCAACGTCGCGATGGCCGGCCACACCGTGAACACGAAGACGAAGATGCCTGGTACGACGACCAAACGCCGTGCCGCCCCTACGTAGGGCCCGTGCGCCGTCTCGGTTGTCACAACGCGGCGGCCCGCCAGGTTTCGAGCCACGTCGTCCGGTTCTCCTCGATCGTGGCCGGATCCATCGTCAGTGGCGCGTCCGGAGTCGCCGCGAAATCGCTGAACACCTGGGGCAGTTCGACCGTCGTGTTCGCAGGGTTCACGAACAGAGTCAGCGGAAGATCAGCCTGGAAAGTGGGGCCCGACAGATAGTCGACCAGCAGTCCGGCGGCGTCCTCGTGTTCCGTGCCGCGCAGTACGCCTGCGAACTCGACTTGCCGGAAGCACGTCGACTCGATGACGCCGGTCGGCGGTTCGGTCACGGGTGGGTCGGCGTACACGACTTCGGCCGGCGGGCTTGACGCGTAGCTGACGACAAGCGGACGGCTGCCCTTGTCCGATGAGCCCGAGAACTCGACGGTGTAGGCCTCGGTCCAGCCATCGACGATCTTCACGTCGTTGGCGCGCAGTGACGACCAGAAGTCCTGCCAGCCGCTCTCACCGAATTGCGCGATCGTCGCGAGCAGGAATGCGAGACCCGGCGACGAGGTGTTCGGATTCTGCACGACGAGCAGACCCTTGTACGCGGGTGTGGCGAGATCGGCGAGCGACGTGGGCGGCTCGATGCCCTTGTCGACGAACCAGTTCTTGTCGTAGTTGACGCACACGTCGCCGGTGTCGACCGGCGTGAGCAGGTCGTCCTCGACGAGCGCAAGGGCCTGCGGGTCGAGATCGTCGATGTGTACCGAGCGGTGCGGTACGAACACATCGGCGGCAAGGGCGCGCGACATCAACGTGTTGTCGACTCCCCAGAGAACGTCACCTTCGGGTTCGCCTGCGGTGAGAACCGCCTTGGCAACGAGTTCACCGGCATCGCCGCCCGTGACCACCTCGACCGCAATGCCGGTCTCCTCCGTGAATGAATCGAAGATTCCCTCGGACGGCGTGAACGAGTCGTAGGCGAGCAACGTGAGGGATTTCGGCTTCGATGCCCCGTCGTCACCGCCACACGCTGCAAGAACAAGGCCGCAGACTGCAAAAGCGACAATTGCAAGTGGGGACTTTTTCATCGTGTTTCTCCGTTCGAAGTTGAATGGGACAAGTAGGCACGGGGTTGGATGACGATCAGGGTTCCCTCGTCGAGGGTGACGTCGGCTTCGGCGTTCACCATTTCGTTGCTCACGCCGCGGCTCACCCATGGTGCGAGGTCTTCGCCGATGAGGTTCCACCGGAAGCCCGTCGTGGTGATTCCACGCGCAAGTCCGTTCATGGCGTGCAGGGCGGTGAGTCGCGAACGTTTTGGTATGCGACGTGTCGTTCTGCCGTGAAGGACCGTCACATGCGCCGTGTCGATCACCGCATCGATCGACACCGACGCGAGCACCGGACTCGCGAGAGCACTCAGCACTGCGTGCGCGTGGTCGAGGCGGCCGCCACCGGGGCTGAGGAGAGTGGCGTGCGTGGCGCCGATGTCGAGAAGGTGGGCGAGGGCCAGTTCGGTGTCGGTGAGGTCCTTGTCGGTGGGGGATTCGAGCACGTCGATACCTGCCTCGCGCACGCGCCGCAGACCTGAGTCCGACACCGAGTCGAGGTCTCCGATGACGACGTGCGGTGCGAGACCGAGAGCGAACGCGGAGTCGACGCCCGAGTCGGCGGCGATCACGACGTCGAAAGGACCCATCACAGGCGCTGCAAGCAGAACCGAGCCCCCGGTGATCACGAGTACTCGTTTTTCGTTCGTCTGGCCGCTCATCTCGTCCCTCCGCCGGCATTACCCGGATCAGGTTCTCGGGTCGGTGGCGGCGGCCACCCTCTCAGCCCGCCGATCCGACGAGCTCCCCGTGGTGTTGTCTCCTCAGGTTAACCCGGTAGGCGCTGATTAGGTTTGTCGTCATGGGACTTCTCGACGGACGTGTCGCCCTCGTCACGGGTGGTGGTAGGGGCATCGGCGCGGGCATCAGCCGCAGGCTCGCATCCGAGGGCGCAACGGTTGCGATCAACTATTCACGCGGTGCCGAGGAAGCAGAGGAAGTGCGCCGTGACATCGTCGCGGCGGGTGGCCGCGCGAAGACCTACCAGGCGTCGGTGGCCGACTATCCCGCAACGCGCGCAATGGTCGACGAGATCGTTGCCGACTTCGGCTTCGTCGACATCCTCGTGAACAACGCGGGCATCGCCTCGAAGGGCAGGGCCGTGGCAGAGACCGATGCGGCCGAAGTCGAGAAACTGCTCGCCGTCCATGCGATCGGAGGACACCAACTTGCCGCAGCCGTGTTGCCGTCGATGCGCACGCGCGGGCGGGGCGACATCGTCTTCGTGTCGTCGGTGGCCACGTCGCACTACTCCGCAAAGGGGGCCCCGTACAACATGGGCAAAGCCGCAATGGAAGCGTTGGCGTACACGCTCGCCAAGGAAGAGCGCCACAACGGCATCCACGTGAACATCGCGGCACCCGGCCTGGTGGAGACCGACATGGGAGTGCGTCTCGCCCGCTCGATGCACGGCAAGCGCGAGATGGAGGATCTGCGTGAGCTCGACGCGAAGTCCCCTTTCGGACGGGTGTGCCAACCCAATGATGTGGCCGAAGTCATCTTGTGGTTCTGCTCTGCGGGTGCGGGCTACGTCACGGGCCAACGCATCGAATGTGACGGCGGCGGCGCCATCTCTTCGTATTGACGAGTCGTATTGACGAGGGTGGACTTGACGACGCCGATACCCTGACGAACGTGACGACACCCCCCAGTCCTCTCGCAGGTTCGACCGTTCCCACCAGTCCTTTCGCCGACGGCGGCACCACCGCCGACAACGCGATCGTCGACGTCACCGCCACCGGTGTCGCGAAGTTGAAGGAACTGCGCGACATGGAACCCGAGACCACGCAACTGGGTCTGCGTGTCGAGATCATCAGCGCACCCGGCGAAGATTTTCGCTACGACCTCTCGTTCGAAAAAGTCACGACTGCCGCCTTCACCGACGAAGTCCGCACCATCGACGGACTGAAGATCATCATTCCCGCGAACAGCATCGAGCTGCTCACCGGATCGATCCTCGACTACAACGACACGCAGGGCCTCATCATTCGCAACCCGAACAAGCCACTCGCCCCGTCGGTCGACGGTTTGGTCAGCGATGACGCGATGTCGGTGTCGATCAACGAGGTTCTGCGCGACGAGGTCAACCCCGCGCTCGCAGCCCACGGTGGATTCGTCACGTTCGTTGGTCACGACGGCGAGGGAACCGCGTACCTCACGATGGGTGGTGGCTGCCACGGCTGTTCGATGAGCCGCATGACGATGCTCGAGGGCGTTCAGACCACGCTGGTCGAAAAGGTTCCGGGTGTCCTGAAGGTCCGTGACCTCACCGACCACACCAGCGGCGAAAACCCCTTCTACTCGTAGTTCCGGCGCCCGGCCGCGCTGGATTCGTCGACGGCTGTGTGGGTTATTGTCCCCACATGGCCGGAATCGTCGCTTACGGGTCCTACATCCCTTACTGGCGCCTGCAGCGCGGTGTCATCACTAAGTCGCTCGGCGCGGGCGGTGGAAAGGGCGAGCGCGCGGTCGCCAGCTTCGACGAGGACACGACGTCGATGGCGGTCGAGGCGGGTCGCGTCGCGTTGCGCAACGTCGCTGCGAACTGGGTGCCAAGCTCGCTGTGGTTTGCCACCACGGATCCCGCGTACCTCGACAAGACGAACGCAAACACGATTCATGCGGCGCTCAGTCTTCCCGCGTCGACAACATCCGTCGACACGATCGGCTCGGTTCGCAGTGGTGTTGCGGCGATGATGGGCGCCGGCAACGGCAATGCGATCGCGATCCTGTCCGACATTCGCACGGGTCTTCCCGGCGGTGCGGATGAGGCAAGCGGTGGCGACGCCGCCGCGGCGTTTTGTTTCGGGAACGACGGCGTCATCGCGGAGGTCATCGGCGGTGCGGGTGCGACCGCCGAGTTCACCGATCGTTGGCGCCAGCCCGGCGAGCCGGCGAGCAAACAATGGGAAGAGCGTTTCGGCGAGCACGCCTACGCACCTCTCGTCGACAATGCGTTCAGCGATGCGCTCAAGGGTGCGAACCTCGCACCCGGCGACGTCAACCATGCGATCTTCTCCGGACTGCACGCGCGCGCTGTCAAGGCTGCGGTCAAGGCATGTGGTGTTGCGGGAGAGTCGGTGGCCGACGATTTGTCGGCAACCATCGGCAACTCGGGTACGGCACAGTGGGGTGTGATGCTGGCCGACGTTCTCGACCGCGCCGAACCCGGCCAGATCATTGCGGTGGTGTTGCTGGCGGACGGCGTGAATGTGTGGCTGTTGCGCACCACCGACGCAATCACGAAGTACCGCGCGCGCCAGACCGCCGAACTGACCGTGCGTGGACAGATTGCCGCGGGTCGCAACGATCTCACCTACACCCAGTTCCTCACGTGGCGCGGGTTCCTGCATCGCGAGCCGCCGCGTCGTCCCGAGCCCGATCGTCCAGCCGGCCCGCCGAGCCTGCGTTCACAGGCATGGAAGTACGGCCTCTACGGCAGCCGCGACGAAAGCGGTTTCGTCTACCTGCCGCCGGCGCGCGTGAGCATGAAGTCGGGGAGCATCGACCAGATGGAAATGGTGCGCATGGCCGACATCCAGGCAACGATCGCCACCTACACCGTCGACCGTCTGGCCTACAGCATGAGTCCGCCGGTCGTGGCTGCGGTCATCGACTTCGACGGTGGCGGACGGTTCCAGTGCGAACTCACCGACGTCGACCCGGCAGCGGTGAAGATCGGCGACCGCGTGGAGATGACGTTCCGTCGCCTCTACACCGTCGACGGCATCCACAATTATTTTTGGAAGGCGAAGCCCGTCAGGGCGTAGCCAATAAGCACGGCGAAGCCCGTCAGGGCGTAGCCAATAGGTAACGCACGGCCTGTCAAGGCCGCATAGGTAAGGAGCGAACGATGGCAAGTCACGGAATCCGCGACAAGGTTGCGATCATCGGCATGGGCTGCACCAACTTCGGTGAGCACTGGGACAAGAGCACCGACGACATGCTGATCGAGTCGTCCGATGCCGCCCTGAAGAACGCCGGAATCAACCTCGACGACGTCGATGCGTTCTGGTTGGGCACGATGGGATCAGGTCTGTCGGGTCTCACGCTCAGCCGTCCGCTGAAGATCCAGCACAAGCCCGTGACCCACGTCGAGAACTATTGCGCGACGGGCAGCGAGGCCTTCCGCAACGCGTGCTACGCCGTCGCGTCGGGTGCCTACGACGTCGTCATGGCGATCGGTGTGGAGAAGTTGAAGGACTCGGGGTACTCGGGCCTCGTCGTGTCGGCACCTGCCGACGACGGCACCAAGGCAACGGTCACCGCACCGGCGAGCTTCTCGTTGCTAGCGCCCGCGTATGCAAAGAAGTACGGCGTCGACGAGGCGGAACTGAAAGACGTGCTGACGCGCATCGCGTGGAAGAACCACCGCAACGGTGCACTCAATCCGCGGGCACAGTTCAAGAAGGAAGTGCCGATGGAGACCATCGCCTGTTCGCCGTTGGTCGCGGGTCCGCTCGGCATCTTCGACTGCAGTGGCGTCAGCGACGGCTCGGCTGCTGCGATCATCGTGCGCGCCGAAGACGCCCACAAGTACACCGACAAGCCGCTGTACGTGAAGGCACTCTCGTTCGTCGCCGGTCCAGCTGCCGGCCCGATCGACCCCGCCTACGACTACACGACATTCGACGAGGTCGTGCACAGCGCCGAAGATGCCTACAGCCAGGCCGGCATCACCGACCCACGCGCCGAACTGGCGATGGCCGAAGTGCACGACTGCTTCACGCCGACGGAGTTGGTGTTGATGGAGGACCTCGGCTTTGCAGAACGTGGCACCGCATGGAAAGAGGTGCTCTCGGGCACCTACGACCTCGATGGTGAGTTGCCGGTCAACCCTGACGGTGGCCTGAAGTCGTTCGGTCACCCGATCGGTGCATCAGGACTGCGCATGTTGTTCGAGTGCTGGACACAGTTGCGCGGCGAGGCCGGTGCGCGCCAGATCAAGAGCATCGCGGGCGGCAAGACGAAGGCCCTCACGCACAACCTCGGCGGAGCGCCGGGTGCATGCGTCAGTTTCGTGTCTGTCGTCGGTACCGAACTCGACTAGCGCCTCAACGCGTCGCGGCGAAGGGGTCGATCGAGAGATCGGCGGCCACGAACCGACGGTGGAGTTCCGCGGCGTGTTCGAGCGACACGTGGCGACGCATGTAGCGAACCAGTTGCGTGCGGAATTCGCGGCCGTGCCCACGGTTGGCGCACGACAAGTGGGCGAGCTCGTGAAGCAACGTGTGTTGTGTCGGCGCAACGTCTGCGACGAGGAGGCACCATTCGTCGGGCAGCGCCGCACCCTCGAACGTGGGGCGCAGGTTCGCCACGTGCAGGTCGGGTGTGTTGAGGTCTTCAATGCGACACAGTTCCTCCAACCAGATACGCGCCTCGGAAAGAGTGAGATTCCGAGTGGACATGGCGGTTTCGAACGCCGTTTCGACTTCGTAAGTTCGTGCGGCTTCTCCGGGCAACATCAGGACGGACGGTAATCCGCCATACTTTGATGATGAAACCATTCGTCTGCCGTGGTGTTGCGATCCTTGTCACCGTGGCGTTTGTCGCCGCGTGTGGCGGCGGAGGAGGCGGCGGTGCTGACAGCGACGTTGAATGTGTCGACGTTCCCACGGTCGAACTTGCGGTGAGCGGCGCACTGTGCAGCGACACGGGCCTGCGTCCCGATGCCGGCGGCTTCTCGTTCGAGAACTGGGGCGGGCCGGTCATGGAGGATGCCGTCAGTGTCACGACGGCACGCGCCATCTTCGGTGAAGACGAGGTGTGTGCGCGGAAAACCGAAGCGGGCTGCATTCCGTTTCCGGCGGTACAGCATTGGATCGAAGGAGCCAACTCACAGATCGCCGGCGGACGTTGCGAGGGCATGGCTGTTCTCAGTCAACGCATTCACGATGGCGGTGACGTTCCCGCTCAGTTGCAAGACCAAGCGGCTCGTACGGTGGACCTGAGAAAGGAGACCCCGCCGGTCGCAGCGTCGATCTCGCGTTGGTGGGTGTCGCAAGGCTTCGAGCCGGTCATTCAGGCAACCAAGCGCGCATGGGAACTCGAACCATCCGAAGTCGTGGCCAAGATCGACGCAGCAATCAAAGCCAATGCCGGGGCGACCATCGGCATTTATGCCAACGGTATGGGCCATGCGGTGACGCCGATAGCCGTGACACTCGCAGACGACGGCACGTATGCGATCAGCGTCTACGACAACAACTATCCCGGTGAAGTGACGGTGCTCTCGGTTGATCCGGAAACCGAAACCTGGACCTACGACGTGGGTGCGGCGAACTCGGGTGCGGCGGCATCTAAGTGGTCGGGTGAAAAGGGCTCCATCGACTATGTCGTCATGGCCGACCGCGAGGGAGTGCAGAACGTTCCGTGGTCCGACAGCGATCGCGCCGAGCGTTCGAAGGGCAGCGCCCGCATCACCGTTTCGACAGGTGGGAGTTCTCTGGCGGGTCTCATCATCGAGGTTGGTGGCGACACGATCGACACCCGGGATCTGTCGACCATGTCGAATGGGATAGCGGTGTACCCGAACCGCGGCGGCGTCGGTACAGGTGCAATGGTCGAGATTCCGGTTGGTTTGGCCGATGTGAAAATCGAGCCGGTCGTCGGCGAGCTTCTCGATCCCACCGTCTCGACGGTTGATCTTGCGGTCACCGTCGATGCCCCCGGTCCCGGTTCGCAGTTCGTCACTGACACGATTGAAGGCGATGAACTGACCCGAAAGTCGTACGGCCAGTTCTCGCTCAGCGTGTCGACCGACGAGAAGTTCGAGACGAGTCTCGACGTTGCGGCCAACGGCAAGATCGCAGTCGGTGTCGCCTACGAAGAAGAAGCAGCCCAAGTGATGTTGGAAGACGGCCAAAACCTCAACGTCGTCGACGACGCGGGTCTTGCCGTCGCAGTGGCCACTGCTGACGGGAAAGTGGCATACGAAGTCGGATTCGACGGTCAGTCCGACTCCGGCGAGATCGGTGTCGCGAATGTCGACGTCAATGAGGAGACCGGCGACGCCGTGGTCGAAGTCGAGCCGGTCGAAGCCGAGACGGTGAACGACGAGATTCTTGCAATCACCGCAGCAGACGGCCCTGCGGCCGGCGAGGGTAGGAGCAATCCCGCAACCTCAACGACGGTGGATGTGAACGAGGGGAACTTTGGTCCTGCTGACCCGCGATCCTCTTCGACGACCGTAGGTGTGAATCAGGGGAACTTCGGTCCTGCTGATCCGCGGGGTTCGACGACGACGGCGGTTGCGCGTACCACGACG
>JBBANY010000005.1:0-16481 GCA_040401695.1 Ilumatobacteraceae bacterium | reverse complement strand
CGACGACGGTGGATGTGAACGAGGGGAATTACGGTCCTGCTGATCCGCGGGGTTCGACGACGACGGCGGTTGCGCGTACCACGACGACGGTGGATGTGAACCAGGGCAACTATGGTCCCGCCGACCCGCGGTCGTCTCTGACCACCGTGAACAGCGGCTGACGTCGAAGGCAATCAGTCGGATCGGCCCGAACCGAGTTCGCCGCGAACGCCACCCATCGCCCGGCCGGGGGTTGAAAACGTCGAACCCGCCACGCGCCCGGCGCCGTACGCGTCGCGGTCGCTGACCCAACTGCCGCGACTCGTGTGAAGGTGGGGAGTCGACTCGCGCATCACGCGTTGGGCGCGCTCGGTGCGTTCCACGAGCACGAGACCCGCGCCGGGGGAGTCACGCACGATCGTGCGGTGTTCGGCGCGCAGCTTCTGTTCGACCCCCGCACAGAAGCCGTGCCACCACGACGTCCGCCAACGGCGGTCACCGCGCGGCATCGAGCGCAGTGCCAAAAGATCGGCCGCGGTGAAGAGCGTTTCGAGTGCAAACAGATCGTCGGTGGTGCCGAATGCGACCATGACCACCGCATCACGGGTACCGGTTTCCATGTCGCGATAGTCGGCGCACGACAGGCTGGTTGCCAGTATGTGGAACAACGTTCCACGTCGCACACGGTACGGGCCCGTGATGGTGACGGTTTTGCTCGTTATTCGCGCATCGGGCGAGCGTGTGTCGGCGCTACGGGCGACATCGGACTCTTCGAGTCCATGTTTTTGCATCAGCCGGTAGGCGAGCGCGAGGGCGGTTTCTGCTTCGGCTTGGGGCGTGTTCGGATGATTCGCTCGTTCGAGAATGGCGCGAACCTTTTCGATCACGTGGTGAAACTACCCTGAGACACGCACGCGACCGAAGAGGGAGTCGACATGAAGTTCGCATTCGCAACCGCACCACAGGTGTGCACGTGGCAAGAGGTGCTCGACGTGTGGCTCGCCGCCGACGACGTGCCGTTCTGGGAGAGCGGCTGGACCTTCGACCACTTCGAGCCCATCTTCACCGGTGACCGTTCTGGCCCGTGCATGGAAGGTTGGATCACGCTGACAGCTCTGCTGCAGGCGACGAAGCGACTGCGCGGTGGGGTGATGGTGACCGGCATGGTGTACCGGCATCCGGCGGTGCTGGCGAACATGGCCGCGACGCTCGACCACACGTCGGGAGGACGGCTCGAGCTCGGTGTCGGCGCGGCATGGAACGAAGACGAATGCAACGCATACGGCATCGAACTCGGAACGTTGACGGAACGCTTCGACCGCTTCGCCGAGGGTCTCGAAGTGATGAAGCGTTTGCTCACGCAAAAACAGAGTTCGTTCTCCGGCAAGTACTACACACTCACCGACGCGTACTGCGAGCCAAAGCCGCTGCAGTCGCCGATGCCGCCCGTCCTGATCGGTGGAGGCGGCCACAAGCGCACGCTTCCCCTCGTTGCGCGGTACGCCGATCACTGGAACTTCCCGGGCAACAGCGAAGATCCGCTGGGCGACCTGAACAAGTCGCTTGCGCGGTTGCGTGAATGTTGCGACGAAGTCGGCCGCGACATCTCCGAGATTCGCATCAGCACGCAGTTGTGGGTGGCCCAGATGAGCGACGCCCAGGCCGTGGAGACCGCCCTGGCCTATGCCGATGCGGGGGTCGGTCTCGGCCTCGTCAGCCTGCCGAGACCCTTGTCGGCAAAGGACATTCACCGCTACGCCGACCTCCTCGGACCCGTATTCGGGGCCGGTTCGTGAGCATTCTCCTGGTCGGCCTCGGGGCGGGTTTTCTCTCCGGTGTCTTCGGGGTGGGGGGCGGCATTCTCATCGTTCCCGGCCTCGTGTTCTTCCCGAAAATGGACCAACGTCGTGCCCACGGAACGTCGCTCGCCGCCGTGCTACCGATCTCGCTTGCCAGTCTCATCACTTACTGGTCCCACGATCACGTTGACTGGTACGTCGCGTTGTGGCTGGCGATCGGTGCGGTCGGAGGTGCGATTCTCGGCACGAAGTTGTTGAAGACCGCGCGCCATGACGTGTTGAGCTATGGCTTTGCAACCGTGCTCATCGTGTCGGCAATTCGCCTCTACTGGACGTCGAGTGCCGACGGTCGCACGGATCTCACCGTCGTCGCAGCGATCGCGCTCGTCGTCATCGGTGTTGCCACGGGAACCTTGGCGGGTCTGCTCGGTGTCGGTGGCGGGGTCATCATGATTCCTGCGATGGTGTTGCTGCTCGGCGAGATGAACGTGATGGCGAAAGGTACGTCACTTGCCGTCATCATTCCGACCTCGATCACGGGAACGATCCGCAACCGCAAGACGGCGAACGTCGATGTGAAGGCTGCAGTGGTCGTCGGTCTTTCCGGCGTCGTCTCTGCCGTGGCAGGTGGATCACTGGCGGCCAACATGTCGGAGTCATTGTCGAACGCACTCTTCGCCACCCTGTTGTTGGTGGTGGCGGTGCAGATGATCTACCGCGAGCGACGCGTGCGGTCAAGCAACGCGCCGACCCAATAGCCGAGTGCGGCGCTGAGGCTGCCACCCATTGCGATGCTGAGTGCCGCCGGGTCGCCGCCCGACGCGATGGCGAGCAACGCACCGAACGCGGCGAAGCCGATTGCAATTGCGTGTCTCCAACGTGCCATGGAGGTGACGGTACCGCCGTTCACCGCTAATGATGTGGTGCGAAGTTCTCCAGTGAAATGGAAGAAACTTCTCTCACACTCCGCGCACGAGTTTGCCGGGAAGTTCGCCCGTGAACGTGTCGTTGTCAACGGTTTGTACTCCCGCAACGAACGTCGAGGCATAGCCGATCGCGCGTTGGACGAGGCGGCGTCCGTTGGCTGGCAGGTCATAGGCCATGTGGGGCATCGTGAAAGTGAGCGAGTCGAAGTCGATGATGTTCACATCGGCGCGTTGTCCCGGCGCGATGACGCCACGATCGGACATCCCGTACATCCGTGACGTCTGTTGGGTTTGGCGGTGGATGATCCATTCGAGGGGCAACTTCGGTCCACGCGTGCGGTCGCGTGTCCAGTGGGTGAGCATGAACGTCGGCATGCCACCGTCGCAGATGGCGCCGCAGTGAGCGCCCGCATCGCCCAGCCCCATGCGGGTTGCCGGATGTTGGTGTGCTTCGTACAGGAACGACAGGTCGCCGTAGGCGTAGTTGAAGAACGGCATGTAGATGAGGCCGCGACCGTCGTCGCGCGTCAACTGTTCGACGATCACCGTCATCTCGGTGACTCCCCGGCGTCGTGCGATCTCGCGTACGGAGTCTTCCATCAGTGGTTCGTAGTCGATGTTGGCCGACGTCACAGGGAACATCTTCCAGGTGTTCTGCAGGATGACGCGCTCGAACAAGCCGCCATCGTCGGGAAGTTGCTCGGTGACCGTCCGGAAGAAATCGGGGTTGCGCAACGCAGCCACCTGTTCGGCGTGCGACGAGAACCGCACCGCGTTGAAAGCGGGATGGAAGAGCAATGGGTGCGCACTGCCCTCGAGGCACATCAACACACCGATGCTGCGTCCGGCCACCTGACCGACCATCGGCAGGCCATCGTCGTGGGCCTGTGAGAGAAGTGTCATCACGTCGCGCCACAGGTCGGGGGCGTCGTCGGGTTGGCTGAAGTTGACGCTGACGGTGGCCCTTGTTTCCTTGGCGATTCGGCGCATCCAGCCCCATTCGTTCAGGGGAACCTTGATGTGTTCGGGGGCGAACTGGAACACCCCGCGACCCACCCGACGCAGGGCATCGGCGATGCCCAGAAGCTCGTTTTCGTCTGCGTGGGTGCCCGGGACGAGCTCTCCGTCGCGGCTGCGGTGCAGCGGCGTGCGACTGGTGCTGAAGCCGAGTGCGCCTGCCCGCATCGCCGACTCGACCATGCGGCTCATCGCGACGACGTCGTCGGCGGTCGCGGGTTCGTTCGCCGCGCCCCGGTCGCCCATCACGTACGCGCGCAGTGCGCCGTGCGGGATCTGCGTCGCAAAGTCGATGACGTGCGGTGTCGACTCGAGAACGCCGAGGTACTCCTCGAACGACTCCCAACCCCACGTGATGCCCTCGGTCATCGCCGAACCGGGAATGTCCTCGACACCCTCCATCAAAGCGATCAACCAGTCGTGACGATCGGGTGCCGCGGGTGCGAAACCGACCCCGCAGTTGCCCATGACGACGGTGGTGACACCGTGCCAGCTGCTGGGTGTCATCCACGGATCCCACGTGGCTTGTGCGTCGTAGTGCGTATGCACGTCGACCCAACCCGGGGTGACGAGTCGTCCGTCTGCGTCGATCACGCGACCGACGTGTGCGGTACCCAGTGTTCCGGCATCCGCGACTTCAGTGATGCGGCCGTTCGCAAAAGCGATGTCGGCTTTGCGGGCAGGCGCACCGGTGCCGTCGACGAGGTGTGCGTTGCGGATGACTGTCGAATCACTGCCGGGCATGTGCCCACATTAGGTGTGCTCAGCAGGCGATGGCACCGAGCACGGTGTCGTGCAGAAGGCCGTTCGTCGACACCGCCGAGCCATTGCGGAAGGAATTTCCCCCCAACCTGTCGGTGATTCGACCGCCAGCCTCGGCGACGATCGGCCACAGCGCTGCGGTGTCGTAGGGCTCGAGGCCGATCGCATCGACTGCCGCGTCGATGGCTCCTTCGGCGACGAGCATGTGCTGCCAGAAGTCGCCGAATCCCCGCGCGCGGAACGCACTACGTCCGAGGTCGACCACGCGTTGGTAGCCACCGATCGCCTCCCAACCCGCGTTGGGTGTCGTGCTGACCTGCGCCTCGTCGAGACGCGCAACGGTGCTCACGCGCAGTGGTCCACGACGGTTGAACGCCCCCACGCCGATCGCACCGTGCCAACGCGCATCGATGGCCGGCGCGCTGACGACGCCGAGAACGGGCACGTCGTTCGGGTCGAGCAGCGCGATGAGCGTCGCCCATACGGGCACACCCCGCGCATAGTTGCTGGTGCCGTCGATGGGGTCGAGCACCCACGTCCACCGTGGGCCACCGACCGCGCCGCGTTCGCCGAACTCTTCGCCGTACACGGCATCGTCGGGTCGAAAGTGTGCGATCGCGTCGGCCAATACCTCTTCGGTGCGACGATCGAGTTCCGTCACCTCGGTGCGGTTGGCTTTCCAGTCGACGGTGAATCCACGATCGTGGAAAGGCTGCAGCGTCGTGGCGTCGGCGAGGTCGGCAAGACTGAGAGCAAACTCCAACTCGGACGACAGATCGACGTCGCGAAGTGTCATGACTCGCCGCGCAGAAAGTCGGGTGGACGCTTTTCGACCAAGGCGGTCAAACCCTCGGCGGCGTCGGGGCCGAGGAAATTGAGCATTTCGTAGGCGAGGCTGGCCTCGAAGTTGGGTAGCGACTGGCGCAACCAGTGGTTCAGCGAGCGCTTCGTGAAGCGCACCGCATCGCGCGGGCCGGCGGCAACCTTCTGTGCCGCAGCAAGCGCTGTTGGCAACACTTCGGCCGCGGGCACCGCCCGCGTGACCAGACCAATACGGGCAGCCTCGCGACCGTCGAGGAAGTCGGCCGTCATCAGGTACCACTTCGCCTGGGCCATGCCACACAAGAGGGGCCAGATCGCAACGGCATGATCACCGGCGGCGACGCCCAGGCGAATGTGGCCATCGGTGATACGGGCATCTTCGTTGATGATGCTGATGTCGGCCATCAACGCCACGGCGAGTCCCGCGCCGACGGCCACGCCGTTGATGGCGGAGATGATCGGAGTGTCGCAGTCGATCATCGTGCGCACGATGTCGCCGGCTTCGCGCATGACCTTCATCGTTTGCGTGTAGTCGCCGACCTGCTCTTTGATCCACTGCAGGTCGCCGCCCGCACTGAAGGCCTTGCCTGCACCGGTGACGACGACCGCCCGCACGGCCGGGTCGTCGTCGATGTCGCGAAACACGCGCGAAAGTTCGCGGTGCATGCTCGCATCGGTGGCGTTCAATTTGTCGGGGTTCGACAGGGTGATCAGCAGAACGCCGTTGTCGTGGGCTTCGAAGGCGAGGCTGTGGTACGACGAGTAACGGGCGAGATCGGGCGTTGTCACGCAGATGACGCTAGGCGATTCAGCGGCCGGCAGCGGCGCGGATTGCGGTCGCGATGCCCGTGGCATCGAGGCCGAGCTCGGCGAGGATCGCATCGGGCTTGGCTTGCGAGATGAAGCGTGTCGGAACGCCCATCGTGTGCACGCGCGGCATGGTGCCCCCGGCTGTGGCGACGTGCGCCGAGATGTGTTGTGTGATCGCGGCACCCACGCCGCCTTCGACGATGCCGTCTTCGAGGGTGATCACAGTGTCGGCTACTGCCGCCGCACCAATCATGTCGGGGTCGAGCGGCTGGCACGAGCGCACGTCCCACACCTCGACGTTCACGTCGTTGCCCAGCGTTTCGACGGCCTTCAACGCGTTGCCCACCAGCTTGCCGATCGCGAGCACGGCAACCTTCGTGCCAGGCGCCGACTGGGTCACCAGACGGCGCGCAGCAAGACCGGATCCAACGTTGGTGTCGTCGACGTTGCGTGCCGTTCCCTTCGGGTAGCGAATCGCGACTGGGCCGTCGTTGGCGAGTGTCATGGCGTCGTGGAGCATCTGCTGCAGTTCCTGTGCCGACGAGGGTGCGAGCACACGCATGCCGGGCACCTTGCAAAGCAGCGTCATGTCGTACACGCCGTGGTGGCTGGGGCCGTCATCGCCCGTGATTCCCGCGCGGTCGAGGCAGAACACGACGGGCAACTTGTGGAGCGCCACGTCGTAGACGACCTGGTCCCACGCGCGTGAAAGGAACGTGCTGTACACGGCGACGACGGGACGCAGGCCCGACATGGCCATGCCGGCAGCCGCGGTGACTGCGTGCTGTTCCGCAATGCCGACATCGAAGAAGCGATCGGGGAATCGACTCTCGAAGGGCAACAAACCAGTGGGACCGGGCATCGCGGCCGTGATGGCGACGATCCGCGGGTCGACGTCGGCTTCCTTCAGCAACGCATCGGCAAAGGCCTGCGTGTAGCCGGTGAGCACCGCCTTCGGCGGGCCGCTCTGCGGGTCGAACACGGGTGCGTCGTGCAGGTGTTTTTCGTCGTCGTCCTCGGCGGGCGAATATCCACGACCTTTTTGCGTGACGACGTGCAACAGCACCGGGCCTTCTTCGGAGCGTTGTTCGGCCGATCGCAACGCGCGTTCGACGGCCTCGACGTCGTGGCCGTCGATGGGGCCGATGTAGCGCACGCCGAGGGCCTCGAAGAATCCGGGCGGTTGCAGAAACTCGCGCACGGCTGCCTTGACGGCTTCGACGCTTCGTTCGGCCTGGCGACCGACTGCGGGAAGGTCGCGGAGGAACTGTTCGATGCGGCGCTGGCGGCGCACGTAGGTGGGATTCAGGCGGATGTTCGTGAGTGTCGACGCCAACTTGTCGGCGATCTTGTCGGCGAGATGCGCATCGCGCTCGTCGCTTTCGTCGTCGTCGGTCGAAGCGGCCGAGACGGTGAGCTGCGAGATCGTCGGTGCGTAACTGCGGCCGTTGTCGTTGAGAACGATGATGACGCGGCGCCCCGAGTGGCCGAGGTTGTTCAACGCCTCGTAGGCGAGACCTCCGGTCATCGAACCATCGCCGATGACGGCGACGATGTGGCGGTGTTCGGGTGTCGTTCCGTAGTGCGCGGCATGATCGCGCGCGACCGCCATTCCGTAGGCATACGACAACACGGTCGAGGCATGGCTGTTCTCGATGAAGTCGTGGTTGCTTTCGCTACGGCTGGGGTAACCCGACAAGCCCTGCGCCTGACGCAACCGCGTGAACTCGGCGGCACGACCCGTGACCAACTTGTGGACGTAGGCCTGGTGCCCTGTGTCCCACAGAATCGCGTCGGTGGGACTGTCGAAGACCCGGTGCAACGCGAGGGTGAGCTCGACTGCGCCGAGGTTCGAACCGAGGTGGCCGCCGGTCTCGGAAACGGCCTGCACGATGAAGTCGCGAATCTCGCCGGCGAGGTCGTTCAACTGCTCGTACGAGAGTCCACGCAGGTCGCTTGGCGCCTTGAGTTCAGCGAGTTTCATGGCGACATGACGCTACCGCCCGCGTGCGTAACGAGGGGTACTGTGACCCCATGCAGGTGCCCAACTTCTCACTCTCCGGCAAGACCGCGCTTGTGACGGGCGGCAACGGCGGAATCGGACTGGGTTTCGCGCGCGGTCTCGTCGCCAACGGCGCCAACGTGGTGATCTGGGGCACGAACGCCGAAAAGAACGCCGCGGCAACCGCCGAACTGTCAGCCCTTTCGAAAGAGACGAAAGGCGGCGCGGTTGCGGCCCGCGTCTGTGACGTCGGCGACCAGGCCCAGGTGTCCGCCGGTTTCGCCGATGCAGCCGCGCAGTTCGGCCGTGTCGATGCCGTGTTCGTGAATGCTGGCATCGCCGGGCGCGGGATTCCGTTCCACGAAATGCCCGCCGACGAATGGCATCGCGTCATGCGGGTCAACCTCGACGGCGCGTTCTTCACCGCGCAAGAGGCATGTCGTCACATGATGGACAAAGGCGGCGGTTCGATCGTGTTCACGACGTCGGGCTCGGCGCTTTACGGCGCCGCGCGGTCACAGCATTACGGCGGGTCGAAGGCCGCACTCTTGTCGATCTCGAAGGCCATCGCCGTGGAGTTCGCGCGCTACGGCATCCGCAGCAACTGCGTTCTGCCCGGTTGGATCGAAAGCGACATGACCCACCGGCAACTCGAGTCCGACGCGTTCAAGGCCAAAGTGTTGCCGCGTGTGCCGATGCGGCGTTGGGGCGATGCGAACGATTTCAGTGGTGTCGCCGTTTATCTTGCGAGCGACCTGTCGGCGTACCACTCGGGTGACTGCATCACCATCGACGGCGCCTACCACTCGTTCTGACGACTACGAAGTTGCGAGTTGGCGTTCGTGGTGGGCGTCGAGACGCCGTTGGTTCCACCGATGCAGCCACGTGCCGAGACCAAACCCGACGAGTAGGAACAACTGACCACCGACTCCGTCGATCCAATAGTGATTGCCCGTCACGACGATGCAAAAGAGTGTGAGCGCCGGATACAGCAACACCGCCGCTTTCACCCAACGTCGCCGTGCCAGCGGCCAGATCGCAAACGCACACCAACTCGCCCAACCGATGTGCAGGCTCGGCATCGCTGCGTACTGGTTCGACACCTTGGCCGCCGCACCGGAACTGAAGTCCCACGGGCCGCCGTACACGTCGAGCGTGTCGACGAAGCCGAAGTTCTCTTTCCCTTTGTTGACACCGCGCTCGGGCGCTTCGATGCATGCACCGCCGTGGCCAACGGGCGGACACGGTGCGTCCAGGAGTCGCGGTGGCATCAAAGGAAACAAGGCAAAGCCGATGATCGCAAGACCCGTTGTGATCGCCAGGGTGTTGCGCCACTGCGGAAACACGTCGGGACGCTTGATGTAAAGAACGATGAAAACACCGATCGTGACGAAGAAGTGCGCGGTGCCGTAGTACGTGTTCATCAACTGGATGAACCAGCGATGAGACAGAAAGACGTCCTGTACCGATTCCTCGTGGAACAAACCGATCCATCGTTCGAACCGGATGACGCGCATTGCGTTGGTGAAGGCGTGAACCGGAACGTCCTGGCCGTTCACGACGTCCGATCCGAACTGGTTGCGGGTGAACGTATAGATGGAATAAAAGACGCCGATGATCAGCGTCTCTTTCCACCAGCGTCGTTGGTGGACGCGGCCGACGGGGCTGAGGTCGACTTCCCTCGTGATGTCCTTTTCCCGCGCCACGCTGTGAAAGGTTAGGCAGGAAGGCAAGTAACGTCAGCACCCATGAGCAGCCCTTTCCTTGACCAAATCGGTACCGACACCATCGAGCGGGTGCTTGCCAAAGGACGCAGCACGGGTGCCGAGTTCGCGGAAATCTTCGTCGAGGACAAGCGGTCGACCTCGGCCGGATTCGACGACGGCAAGGTCGAACAGGTCACCTCGGGCCGCGATCGCGGAGCGGGAATCCGTGTGGTGCACGGTGAAACAACGGGCTTTGCCCACACCGCCGACCTTTCCGAAGCCGGGCTGCTTGCCGCGGCCGAGGCCGCAGCCGTCGCCGCCCGTCAGGGCAAGGGTGGTGTCGTGAAAGTGGCCCTCGGGGCAGAGGTCAGCCAGCGGGTCAACAACGTCATCGAGTTCCCCGACACCATCGCCAAGTCGCGCAAGGTGGAACTTCTTCAGCGGGCGAATGATGCGGCCCGCGGTGTCGACGGCTCGATCGTCCAGGTGTCGGCGGGATACGGCGACAGCGTGCGCCACATCCTCGTCGCGAACAGCGACGGCATCCTCGCCTCCGACCACCAGGTGCGCACGCTCTTCCGCGTGAGCGCGGTCGCAACGGGCGACGCCGGAATGCAAACCGGATACGACTCGATGGGTCGCACCATCGGTTTCGAACTCTTCGATAGCGAAGACGTCGAGGCGTTGGCAATTGGTGCCGCACGCCAGGCCGTCACGAAGCTGCGCGCCCGCCCCGCGCCGTCGGGTTCGATGCCCGTCGTCATCAAGCGCGGCAGCGGCGGTGTTCTATTCCATGAAGCCTGTGGTCACGGACTCGAAGCCGACCTCGTCGGCAAGGGCGCCAGCGTCTACCGCGGCAAGGTGGGCGAGCTCGTTGCGTCGCCTCTTGTCACCCTCATCGACGACGGCACGATGTCGACCGAGTGGGGGTGCATCGGCATCGACGACGAAGGACATCGCAGTCAGTCGAACACGCTCATCAAGGACGGCGTGCTCACCGACTACATGTGGGACTACCTGCGCGCACGCAAGGAAGGCCGTCCGCAAAGCGGCAACGGTCGTCGCCAGAGCTACATGCACCTGCCAATGGTGCGCATGACAAACACGTTCGTCATCAACGGCGAAACCGATCCCGACGACATCGTGCGCGACACCAAGAGCGGCGTCTACATCGCCAAGTTGGGTGGCGGCAGTGTGAACACCGCAACGGGCGACTTCGTCTTCGGCATGACCGAGGCGTACCTCATCGAAAACGGCGAGATCACCGAACCGCTGCGCGAGGGCAACCTCATCGGCAACGGCCCGCAGGTGTTGCGCGATATCGACCTGCTCGGCAACGACTTCGCCATGGGCAACCCCGGGACGTGCGGAAAAGACGGTCAGGGCGTTCCCGTTGGCGACGGCCAGCCGACGCTGCGCGTCACCGCGATGACCATCGGCGGCACCGCGGCATGAGCGCAAGCGAACTGCAGGACCTCGCCGACCGCATCGTCGCCCAGGCCAAGCCAGGCGAACAGATCGAGGCCTACGTTTCGCGTGGGGGAGAGACCTCGATCCGCGTGTACGAGGGCGAGGTCGAACACTTCGTCTCGGCACAGTCGCAAAGTGTCGGAATCCGCGTCATCCGTGACGGTCGCACCGGTTACGCCTACGCGGGCACGCTCGACGAAAGCGTTCTGCACGAAGTTCTCGCCGACGCGCGTGACAACGTTCAGTTCGGCACGCCCGACGAATTCGCGGGTCTCGCCGAACCCGACGGAGTCCCGGTGGTGAAACAGGAACTGTGGAACGACGCACTTGCCGCGTATCCCACCGAGCAGAAGATCGCCCTCGCCAAGGAACTTGAAAGCCTCACCCTCGCCGCTGACAAGCGCGTGCGTTGCGACGACTCGAACTACGACGACGCTTACGGTGAAACCGCGTTCGCGACCACGACGGGTATCCGTGCCTACGGCCGCGAGAACGGTTGCTACGTCAGTGTCGGCACGTTGGCCGACGACGGTGACGAAACCCAAACCGGGTTCGGCTTCTCCGTCGGCCGTTCACCCGCCGAGTTCGACCTGCCACGTGCCGCGCGCGAGGCAGCCGAACGCGCGACACGACTGCTCGGTGCCACCAAGCCCCAGTCGAAGCGCACAACGGTCGTGCTCGACCCGTACGTCACCGCGCAGTTTCTGCGGGTGTTGTCGGGCAGCTTCAGCGGCGAGAACGTGCAAAAGGGCCGCAGCTTCTTCGCCGATCGCATGGGTGAAGTCGTTGGCAACCCGATCATCACCCTCATCGACGACCCCACGAACCCGCTCGCGTACAGCGCCACCGAACTCGACGGCGAAGGCCTCGCTGCGCGGCGCAACGTGCTCATCGAAAACGGTGTGTTGAAGATGTTCCTCCACTCGTCGTACAGCGCACGCCGCGGCAATACCAAGAGCACCGGCAACGCCGTGCGTTCGGGCGGAACACCAGGTGTCAGTTGCCTCGCGATGCAGCTCACCCCCGGCACGGCCACGCAAGACGAGCTGATCGCCAACGTCGACGATGGCGTTCTCGTTCAAATGGTGCAGGGCCTCCACAGCGGTGTGAACCCCATCTCGGGTGACTTCTCGACCGGCGCTTCGGGTCTCGCCATCGCCAACGGCAAGGTCGGCGCGCCCGTGCGCGAGTTCACCATCGCCTCGACGCTGCAGAAGATGCTCCTCGACGTCGTGGCCATCGGTGGCGACGTCGAATGGCTGCCCATGTCGGCCACCGGCGTCAGCCTGGTGATCCGCGACGTGACCCTCAGCGGCAGCTGATCTAGGTTCGAACGAAAGCGAGCAGGGGCCCCAGATCCCCGCGGTCCGCAGCGCGGAGGGCCGAAATGTAGGTGGATCGGGTTTCGGAGGGCGTGAGTAGCTCAGTGCGTCCCCATGTGAAGGGAGTGCTTCCGACTGACTCGAGCAGGAGGTTTGTCGCAGCCCGAGCGTGTCGACCGTTGCCGTTCGCAAACGGATGAATCGCCACGAGATCAAAGTGGAACTTGCATCCCGCTTCGTCGATCGGCATTCCTCCGTTGAACCACAACTTCGCCGATTGGCACAGTTCGCGCACCCGAACTGAGATCTCGCGCGAATCACAGCCGATGTTCTTCTCGGTGGTTCGGTACTTGCCAGCCCACTCCCACACATTCGAAAACATTGCTTTGTGAAGTTGGCGTAGGACGAGGTCGTCCAAGATCTCGCTGGTTGACAGTCGATGCCAGTAGCGATCCGCGAGTGCCCGAGAAATGTTCGCGAATTCGAGTTCGTTCAACTGATCGCGGTTTGAAATCCAGAATTGTTTGAGTCCGAATGTCTCCGACTCGTCAAGTGGTGTCGCACCGTCATCTCTCTGAGTCATTCCACAAACCAGGCCGGTTGATTCGTTTAGCGACGGCTTCTTCTTCAAGCTTCTGCAGTGCCGCCTCACTTGGTGCCTGGTCCTCCAGCAGCATTGTGTGCGCAACGGTCGCAATCAGCGACTCGACTCGCTGTCGCGCCTTTTCCATGACGACGTCGTCGAGCGAGCGACGCGGAACCAGGGCGTAGACGAAGTCGCACTCGAGTGCTTCGGCAGCACGCTGCAGAGTGCTGATCTGAATGGAGCCAACACGTTCGTTGTCCTCGAGACGGGTCAGAGTCGACTCGGCGATGCCCATTCGTGTACCGAGGTCTCGCTGCGACATGCCAAGCGATTGACGAATTGCGCTGATCCAGCCCGACTGGGGACGACTCATCAGGGGAAGCGCCTGTCGAAGCTCGGCGCAGCGTGCGTCAAGACTTTCACGGGCCTGCTTGCGGATTGCGGCGTTGTTTGTTCGTGGCATCGCGCACCCTTTCAGGGAGGACCTGTGACTAAGGCTGTACTATAATACATGAAAACGATTCGTTATCTTGTATTGCAATACACGAAAATGTCTTCGTGGGTAGCCCGAACCAGGGCTCGCGAGCGAAGTGGCCGAGCCGGGCGCTTACGAGGCGGGGGTGGCTGCCGGCGCGGCAGGGGTCGACGGTGCGGCCGGAGCAGGCGTCGAAGATTCCGATGACGCGCTGGACGACGTCGACGACGACGAGCCCGAACCCTTGGAATCGGTCTTGTAGAAGCCGCCGCCCTTGAAGGTCACGCCCACGGGCTGGAACACCTTCTTCACGGGACGCATGGTGCCGTCGGTCGGGTGTTGAGCCTCGGTCAGGGCGTCGTCGGTGAAAGCCTGCTGAATCTCAATGGTTTCACCGGTCTCGATGAACTTGTAGACGTAGGTAGGCATAACGAGGCGAAAGGGTATCGCCCAACCGCGACCTAGCGCCTCTCGAAGCCGCCCTCTTCGGACTCGACCAGGCCGTGTTCGTCGACCCGCACCTCGACGAGAGAATCGGGTGCCTCGAGCGTGGTGTAGCGCCAGAACCGCTCGCCGAGGCGTTCGAACACCAGCGTGCGGGGCACCACCGACAGCGTCTCGGTGTCGATGATCGCGGTCTTCACCTCGGCTCCGTGGCCCACCTGCAGGGGGAGCTGGCGCATCGCAATGCAGTGGGTGATCGGTGTGCCGACCACCGCCACCAACCGGGATCCGTCGAGGTCGGTGCGGTGCGCACCGTTGACTTCGCCCCAGCGTCCGGCGCCGTCGGTGGCCAGCCACAGGTCGGGCTGCTCCAGGTCGCGGAACAGAATCACCTGCTGGATGTGCCACTGCGCACCCACCCGCATCACCACCTGCGAACGCTGTGGGCCGAGCATGCAGTTGATCGTCCAGCCCTCGTTCTCCCAGCGGAACTCGGCGGTCGTTTCACCCGCGGGTGACCGCCAGACCACGTCCAAACCATCTGATGGCAGCGCGCGGTAGATCATGGCGCGCTCATCCTCGCACAGGCTCCGATTGCGACCTATACCGTTGGCGCCGTGATCGCCCGCGTCGACGCCCAGAACACGGTCCTCGACGCCGTTGTGCGCCTCGAGTCCGTCGAAGTCGACCGCGACGAGGCGTATCGCTGCGTTCTCGCCGCCGATGTGGTGTCACCCGAAGACGTGCCACCGTTTGCGAACTCCGCGGTCGACGGTTACGCCGTCACCCTCGCCGACATGGCCAGTGGTGAAGCCGAACTCGCGGTCGCGGGAACCATCGCGGCAGGTGATGCACCCGAACCCGCCGTCACTCCCGGCCACGCCGTGCGCATCATGACCGGTGCCCCCGTGCCCACGGGTGCCGAGGCAATCGTCATGGTCGAAGACTCGCAGCGCATCGGCGACGACCGCGTAAAGCTGACCGCGAAAGTCGAAGCCAACCAGGCCATCCGCCCCGCGGGTGACGACGTGAAAAAGAACGACACGGTTTTTCGAACCGGCGACGAAGTCAATGCCGCGGTCATGGGGATGCTCGCCAGCATGAACGTCGCCACGGTCACCGTCACGCGCCGACCAACAGTTGCCGTGCTGTCGACCGGTGACGAACTCGTCGACGACGGCGGCGCGCTCGGCCCCGGACAGATTCGCGAAAGCAACAAGACCATGCTCGTGCGTCTCGTCGCCGAAGCGGGATGCGACGTCGTCGACTACGGCATCGTGCGCGACGACGAGGCAGAACTGGAAGAAGTGTTGCGCCACGCATCGCAACACTGCGATGCCATCGTCACCAGTGGCGGGGTCAGCATGGGCGACTACGACGTGGTCAAAGCCGTGCTCGGCCGCATCGCCGACATGCAGTGGATGCAGATCGCGATCAAGCCCGCCAAACCTTTCGCGTTCGGAAAACTCAACGGCACGCCCATCTTCGGCCTGCCCGGCAACCCGGTGTCGTCGTTCGTCAGCTTCGAACTGTTCGCTCGTCCCGCGCTGCGAAAAATGGCCGGCCACGCACAGCCGCAACGCCCCGCCGTCAACGTCACTGCCGGGGCCACCTTCAAGCGCAAGCCCGACGGCAAGGAACATTTCGCCCGCGCCATCGTCAGCGCCAACAACGGCAACCTCACCGCCACGCCCGTCAGCGCCCAGGGCAGCCACCAATTGGCTGCAACCGCGCTTGCGAATGCCCTCGTCGTCTTGCCCGACGGAAACTCGGTCGAACCCGGTGACAGCGTCCAAGCGCTCCTCCTATCCTTCTGACATGTCCGCACCGGAGGCGTTGATCGACCCGTTCGGTCGCACCGTGCGCGACCTGCGTATTTCGGTCACCGACCGCTGCAACTTCCGATGCACCTATTGCATGCCCGAAGAGGGGATGAAGTGGCTCGACCGCAGCGAGGTTCTCAGCTTCGAGGAAATCCAGCGTTTCGCACGCATCTGTGTGGAGCGCTTCGACGTCGACGGCATTCGCCTCACCGGGGGAGAGCCCACCGTCCGTGCCCACCTGCCCGTCCTCGTCGACAAGCTCGCACAACTGCGTCGCGCCAACGGACAGGCACCCGACATCGCCATCACCACCAACGGCTCGACCCTGCGCAACGTCGCCGACGAACTGTTTGCCGCCGGCATCAACCGCATCAACATCAGCCTCGACACGCTGAAGCGTGACAGGTTCCTCGCGATGACGCGCCGCGACGAGCTCGACAACGTGCTCAGCGGAATCGACGCCGCAAAAAAGGCCGGCTTCAACCCCGTCAAGATCAACGCCGTCGTCGAACGAGGAGCCAGCGACGACGAGATCGTC
>JBBANY010000004.1:0-55343 GCA_040401695.1 Ilumatobacteraceae bacterium | reverse complement strand
CGAATCGAACACCGGAATGCCCTCGACGTCTTGGCCACCCTTGCCCGGCGTGACACCGCCGACGACCTTGGTGCCGTACGCGCGGTTACGCAGACCGTGGAACTTGCCCTGGCCGCCGGTGAGGCCCTGAACGATGACCTTCGTGTTCTCGTTGACGAAAATTGCCATGACCGTTTCCTACTTTCCGTTCGCGATCGCAACGGCGGCGCGGGCCGCTTCCAGCATCGTGGGCTTGCTCTGCAGTTTCGATTCGGGGATGCCCGCCTTGGCGAGGATCTCGCGACCCTCCTCGGCATTGGTGCCGTCGAGGCGAATGACGATCGGCGCACGCAGGTCGACGCGCGACAGCGCCTCGACGATGCCCTTCGCCACTTCCTCACCGCGGGTGATACCACCGAAGATGTTGATGAAGATGCTCTTCACGTTCTTGTCGAAGTTGATGACGCCGAGTGCGGCGGCCATCTGATCGGCATTGGCACCGCCGCCGATGTCGAGGAAGTTCGCCGCCGAGCCGCCGACCTGATTGACCACGTCGAGCGTGCTCATTGCCAGACCGGCACCATTCGCGATGATGCCGACGGTTCCGGACAGACCGATGTACTGCAGGTCCGATTCACGGGCCAACTGCTCACGCTCGTCCAACTCTTCCGTGGCCCGGTACTCGTCCCATTCCGGGTGGCGGTACGCGGCGTTGTTGTCGAGTGACACCTTGGCGTCGAGCGCGTGCACCTCACCCGTCGGCTTGAGAATCAGCGGATTGATTTCCGCCAGGTCGCAGTCACCCTCGGTGAAGCACTTGTAGAGCGAGACGAGAATCTTTGCCACGCCATCAAGGGCCTTTGCGGGAATCTTCGCGTCGGTCGCGGCCTTCTTCGCGGTCGCCTCGCTCAGACCCTCGACCGGGTTGATGTGCAACTTCACGATTGCGTCGGGATCCTTCGCGGCCACCTCTTCGATGTCGACACCACCCTGCGCCGACAGCATGAGCAGATGCTTTTTCGCGGCACGGTCGAGCGTGAAGGACGCGTAGTACTCCTCGGCGATGTCTGAGGCGTGCTCCACCCACAGGCGCTTGACGACGTGACCCTTGATGTCCATGCCGAGGATGTTCCCCGCGTGCAGACGCACCTCGTCGGCATTGTTCGCCAACTTGATGCCGCCGGCCTTGCCACGGCCACCCACCTGCACCTGTGCCTTCACGACGACCGGGTACTTCGATGCGTCGGCAACTTTCACCGCTTCATCGACCGTGTCGGCGGCACCGCCGGCTGACACCGGAATTCCGAACTTGGCAAAGTACTGCTTGCCTTGATATTCGAAGAGGTCCACTCTTGCTCCTTGTTGCTTTTCGAATTGAGAGTTTCGTTACGAATTGAGAATCAGACGCTGACGTTCTTGTCGAGCTCGTCTTCCAGCCACTGACAGATCGCCTTCAACGACGAACCGGGGCCGAACACCTCGCCCACACCCTGCTCTTTCAGTGCGCGCGCATCGGCATCGGGAATGACCCCACCACCGAAGACGAGGACGTCACCAAGGTCACGTCCGCGAAGTTCCTCCATCACGCGCGGAAACAAAGTGAGATGCGCCCCCGACAGAAGTGACAGGCCCACCGCGTCGACGTCTTCCTGCAGCGCCGTTTCCGCGATCTGCTCGGGCGTCTGGTGCAGACCGGTGTAGATGACCTCGAAACCATGGTCGCGGAGGGCGCGGGTGATGGTCTTGGCACCGCGGTCGTGACCGTCGAGGCCAGGCTTGGCGACAACTACTCGGTAGGGGCGTTTCACAAGAAAGAAACCCTACGCCGTTGTGCGCAAAAGTCCCCAACCCGCCACACTGGAGGCGTGGCAACCCCCCGGCCCCGTTACCAGTTGCGCAGTCCCCTCGCACGCGCCGTCGTTCCCGTCGTGGCCGGCCTCGGCTTTTTTGCCCTTCTCTTCGTCGCTCTGTGGGGTGCGGCCGCCCTCATTTCACGGAACCCCGAGCGCATCACGAACCTCGGCGACAACATCTTCGAGGTGGGCTCGGTCCAGAGGGTCGCCGAATCCGTCGACGCCAACGGTCCCATCCTCTACCCCGACCTGCGCGACCCCGACGGAACGCGCAGCATCGTCCTCGACCACGAGGGCAACCAACCCGCGATCGGCTGGCGCGTGTTCTATGCCTGGCCCGCCGACCGCGATTCCACTTGCATCGCCAAACAGGTCGAGGGCACCGACTCGTTCACCGACTGCGAAGGCCGCACCATCGACATCGAAGACCTCGCGCGCCCCACCGACGTTCGGCCACTGGTCGAGAACAAAAAGACGCTCTACATCGACTTGCGCGTCAGCGACGACAAGTAAGCGTCACGCACCGACGGCCGACAACAGTCGGTCGACGAAGGTTTCCGTGTGCTCGTCGAGCTTCGCGCGGTGCAAAGCGAGACCGCCCACGACTTCCGCACCACGGGTCTGCAACGTGCGGGTCATCACGTCGAGCGTCTTGCCCGGATTCAACGCGAAAGTCGCGAATGCCGCCACCTTCTTGTCATGCATCGCCGGCAACTTGGCAATGCCACCGATACCCCACGGCGCCTGACCGACCACGAACAGACCGTGCACCCACGTGCCCACGAGAAGAATGTCGGCGTCCTGAATGGCACCATGATTCGGCTTGCGCACGGGGTCCATGCCGACGATCGACCAACCGGCCTGTTGAAGCTCCGTGCCGATCTTCTCGGCCGCCTTCCAGGTGTTGCCGGTGAGACTTTCGACGAGGATCGCTGCCTTCATGTTCTCAATGTAGACCGACGCAGAGCTTCGAATCGGAGTCAGTTGGGCCGTCTCAGGGGCGCCCAGGCCAGGTCGAGGGTCTTCGTACCCTTGTCCCGGAAGCGGATCGTGGCCTCGGTTCGGCCACGGCCGACGTTGAGGTCGATGATCACGCCCTCGCCGAAGGTGGGATGAACCACGTCCTCCCCCACCCTGAAGTCGGTGATGGTGCCCTGGGGTGTGGGTTCGTTGCGCTTGCCGGCGGCGATGGCAGCGTCGACCTGGCGGTCGGTGAACTCGTCGGAAAACGAACGGTTGCCCCAACGTGACTCGCGCTCTTCGCGGCGGCCGGCGCCGAACGCCTTGACTCTTCCCTCTTTGCGGAAGAGCTCGTCGGGCACCTCGTCGAGGAAACGCGAGGGTGGGTTGTACTGAGTGTTGCCATAAAGGCTGCGGCTCTCGGCGTGCGACACGTGCAACACCTCGCGGGCGCGGGTGATGCCGACATAGGCGAGGCGGCGTTCCTCTTCCATCTCCTCAGGGTTGGCGAGGCTGCGGCTGTGCGGGAACACACCCTCTTCGCAACCGGCGAGAAAGACGAGCGGAAACTCGAGGCCCTTCGCTGCGTGCAGTGTCATCAACATGACCCGGCTGTCGTTGTCGATCTCGTCGGTGTCGGCGACGAGTGCAACCTGCTCGAGGAACTCGTCGACGGTTTCGAATTCCTCCGCAAAGCCGATGAGTTCGGCGAGGTTCTCGAGGCGGCCGTCGGCTTCGACGGTGCCCTCTTCTTCAAGCTCGGCCATGTAACGCGACTTCTCGAGCACGATCCGCAACACTTCGGCGGGTCCCTCGCTTTGGTGATTCCCGCCCTCGTAGATGGCCTCCAGGAACTTTGCGAGCCCCTTGGCTGCGGCACCCGACACGCCCGCGTCTTCTGCGCGGTGCATTGCCGCCGTGAAACCGATGCGGTTGTCGCGGGCGAATGCATCGATCTTGTCGATGCTGCCGTCGCCGATGCCACGCTTGGGCACGTTGATGACGCGTTTCACGCTGACTTCATCGTTCTCATTGACCGATGCCCGGAGATACGCGAGGGCGTCCTTGACTTCCTTGCGTTCATAGAAGCGCGTGCCGCCGATGATCTTGTAGGGCACGCCGTAACGCATGAGCGCTTCTTCGAGAATACGGCTCTGCGCGTTGGCACGATAGAAGACGGCCATTTCATTCCACTGCCGCCCGTCGGTTTCGTGCGCGGTCAGCAGCTGTTGTGCGATCCAACCGGCTTCGTCGTGTTCGTCATCGGCGTAGTAGCGAACGATCGGGTCTCCCCCGCCGGCGCTGGTCCAGAGATTCTTCGGACGGCGTTCGATGTTGTTTGAAATGACGGCATTCGCCGCCGAGAGGATGTTCTGTGTGCTGCGGTAGTTCTGTGCGAGGACCACGGTGGTGACATCGGGAAAGGCCTCTTCGAACTGCAGGATGTTGCGGAAATCGGCCCCGCGGAAGCGATACACCGACTGATCGGTGTCGCCGACGACGCAGACGTTGTGGTGCTTTGCGCCGAGCATGAGGACGATTTCGTTCTGGGCAAGGTTCGTGTCTTGGTACTCGTCGATGAGGATGTGCTGGAAGCGTTCCTGGTACATCTCGAGCACGTCGCGGTTGTCGCGAAACAACTGCACGGTGCGCAGCAGCAGATCGTCGAAGTCCATCGCGCCGGCGCGTTCGAGGCGCACCTGGTATTCGGCGTAGATGTCGGCGTTGCGAGAATCGAGCATGCCTGTCGCGGTGTCTTTCGCCTTGCCGGGGCCGACGAGTTCGTTCTTCCAGAGGCTGATTCGCGCCTGCACACCGCGTGCCGGGAACCGCTTCACGTCGAGGCCGAAGTCGCGGACGACGTAGCCGACGAGGCGCTGGGAATCGGCCTGGTCGTAGATGGAGAACGACTTCGGAAAGTCGAGGCGCTCGGCGTTGTCGCGGAGAATGCGCACGCAGGCGGAGTGGAATGTGCTCACCCACATCTTGTTGGCGACGGGACCGACGAGTGCGGCGACACGCTCGCGCATTTCACCGGCCGCCTTGTTGGTGAACGTGATGGCAAGGATGCGCATCGGGTGCACACCTTGGTCGATGAGCCACGCGATGCGTTGCGTGAGCACGCGCGTTTTGCCCGAACCCGCACCGGCAACGACCAGCAACGGTCCGCCCGGGTGGACGACCGCGTCGTATTGATCGGGGTTGAGGGAGTCGAGGTCGAGCACTACCCGTTGTTTATAGCGGGTAGGTGGTCGCCCGAAGCAGACGCTTTCTAGTTCGCGCGGCCGGTGATACGAACGGGCAGTTCGCGTGGCCCTCGAATCTGGCCGACGCTCCACTTCACGACCTCATCAGGTGCAAGCTCGAAGTCGGGATACGCCGCGAGGAATTCTTCGACTGCGACGCGCAGTTCGAGACGTGCGAGGTTCGAACCGAGACAACGATGGATTCCCAGACCGAAGGCCGCGTGGCGGTTCACTTCGCGATCGATGATGACCTTGTCGGCATCGTCCCATTCGGCAGGATCGCGGTTCGCCGCGGGGAACGGCAACAACACCCAGTCGTTCTGCTTCATGTCGACGCCGTGGAAGTTGTAGTCCTCTTTTACGACGCGGGCCATGGTGACCGGTGCGTAGGCGCGGAGGAACTCCTCGATGGCCATCGGCATCAGCGCGGGGTTGTCGACGAGGCGACGGCGGTCGACAGGGTTGGTGGCAAGGTGCCAGAGGCTGGAACCAATGGCACTCCACGTGGTGTCGATGCCGGCAATCAGCAAGAGGATGATGGTGCCACCCACGTGCTGGGGCGAGAGAGGATTGTCGAAGATCTTCGCGTTGAGAAGGAAACTCGTCAGGTCGTCACGCGGGTTTTCGATGTGGTCCTGCACCTGCTTGGAGATGTAGGCATCGAGCTCCTGGAATGCCGCAACCCGCGCACCCGGTTCGAGGTTGATGGCCTCGAGGACGTTGTGCACGAAACCACGGAACAGTTCGCCGTCTTCGGGCGGGAAGCCGAGCATGCGTGCAATGACGTTGACGGGAATGTGCTGCGCGTACTGCACGGCGGCATCGACGACGTCGAGCGAGCCCATGTTCTCGATGAGATCGCGGCACAGACGACGAACTTCGGGTTCCCATTCATTGATGACGGTTGGCGCGAACGCGGGCAGAAGAATTTTGCGTGCGTGCTGGTGAAAGGGCGGGTCCGACGTGATGGGCGGCGCGCCACCGATCGGTGCGGGCGGTGCGTCGGGGTTGTCGCTCGGTTTCACCGTCGCGACGACAACACCGCGGCTCGAGAAATGATCGGTGTCATAGGCAATCTCGTGTACAAGGTCGTGAGTGGTGGGAAGCCACGTGCCGCCGTAACGCTGCGTGTGCGCAACCGGGCAGGTTCCGCGCAACTGGTCCCAGATCGCGTGCGCGTTCTTGTTGTACTCAGGGTCGGCGTGGTCGAAGTCGGTCGCCCAGTCCTTGACGGGCCCGTAGATGGAATTGTCTTCGAGATATGTCATGTCATCTGCCCAAAGTGTGCTGTGCAACCCTTGGAGTGAGCCAAAGGTCACGTCGGTTGGACCAATGGTACCCAATCTGAGACAAACTCGCCCTGTGCGTCTCAACTTTGTGATTCTTCTCCCCCCGTCCGAGGGAAAGGCCGAGGGCGGTACCCCGAGATCACGGTGGAAGCCGGCGAGCGGTGCTTTTGGTGCAGCACTCGGTGCACGCCGGGCCGAGGTTGCCGCCGCCCTCGCCGACGCGCGCGGCGGGTCCGAAGCGTTGCTGGGCGTGGGTGGAAAGCACCTCGAACGTGCTCGGCACGCAAACCGAACGCTGGTCGGGGCCCCGACCCTCCCGGCAGCACAGCGCTACACGGGCGTGGTGTGGGACCACCTCGACCTCGAGGGGATGACGTCGACGCAACGCGGACGGGCGATGACACGAATCATCGTGCCGAGTGGGGTCATGGGTGCGAGCCTCGCCGGCGACCCCGTACCCGATTACCGGTTGAAGATTGGCGCGCGCCCTCCCGGATTCTCCGGAACGATGGCGAAGTGGTGGCGCGAGGCCGTGAGCGAGGCCATCAACACCTATGCAGCGGGGTGTGTCGTCATCGACCTGTTGCCGGCAGAGCATCGCGGCGCCTACTCCCCCGACCCGTCAATTATCGCCGAACATGTCGTCGTCGACCTGGTGACACCGGCCGGAAAGGCAGGAGGCCACGACGCCAAAGCTGCGAAAGGTCGCTTGGCGCGACATCTGTTGCTGACGACACCGATGATTGCCTCGCACAAAGACCTAGTGGCGACCACGAAAAAATTCTCGGACAAGGCCTTTCGGGTTGTGACAAAGGTCAACTAACTTCGGCCCGCATGGAACGACAGTTCGCAACCTTGTGGGAATCAATCGCCGACGTCATCGGTGATTCGCCGGCTCTGACGCACGGAGACCTCACCCGTACATGGACGGAATACGACGATCGGGCATCGCGTCTCGCGCAGGCGATGGTCGATGCCGGCCTTGGCGCCGACAGCAAGGTTGGCCTGTACCTCTACAACAGCAACGAATACCTCGAGGCGCATTACGCCGCGTTCAAGTTCCGCGGCGTTCCCGTGAACGTGAACTATCGGTACCTCGACGAAGAACTCTGGTATCTCCTCGACAACTCCGACGCCGAGGCGTTGTTCTTCCATTCGTCGCTCGGTGACCGCGTGGCACGCGTCGTCGATCGCCTGCCGAAGTTGAAGTTGATCGTCGAGGTGTCCGACTCGGCTGACCACCACGTCGCGAAGGCTTTGTCGTACGAATCGGTCGTCTCGGGACACTCCCCGATGAAGCGCATTACGCGCAGCGAAGACGACACCTACATGCTCTACACCGGCGGCACCACCGGCATGCCGAAGGGCGTGATGTACAAGATGGGCCCGATGGCGCAAGGCTTCATCACGGGCGGCCTGCCACTCGTTGGCCTTGCTCCTCCGGCGACCGCCGACGAATTGCCTGCCACGGTGCGCGCAGGCATCGAAGCCGGAACCGGCGTCGTGTCGATGCCCAGTTGCCCTCTCATGCACGGCACGGGCATCTGGATCGGCGCGATGATGCCCCACATTGGTGGCGCGAACGTCATCACAATGAAGTCGCGCAGTTTCGACGCCGTCGAAATGCTCGAAACCGTGGAGTCGAAGAAGGCGTCGATGACGGTCGTTGTCGGCGACTCGTTCGTCAAGCCGATCATCCGCGCCATCGACGAAGCGGCAGCAAAGGGTCGCACCTACGACTTGTCCTCTCTCAAGTTGATGTTGTCGTCGGGAGTCATGTGGACGGCAGAAGTGAAGGAACAGCTTCTCGACCGTGTCGAACACCTCGTTCTTGTCGATGCGATGGGTTCGTCAGAGGGATCGATGGGCACCCAAATCACCATGAAGGGCCTGCCGCCACAAACCGCCAAGTTCTCGCAGATGCCAACCACAAAGGTGTTCACCGACGACGACCGCGAGGTCGTCCCCGGGTCCGGCGAGGTTGGCAAGGTTGCCGCCGGTGGCAGTGTTCCTTTCGGCTACTACAAGGACCCCGAGAAGTCGGCCAAGACTTTCCGCACGATCAACGGCGTTGCCTACTCGTTCCCCGGAGACCTTGCGATGGTCGCCGAAGACGGTTCGCTGATCCTTCTCGGCCGTGGCAGCCAGGTCATCAACTCGGGCGGCGAGAAGATCTTCCCCGAAGAGGTGGAAGAGGCAGTCAAGCGCGTCGACGGCGTGCAGGATTGTCTCGTCGTGGGCATCGACGACGAGAAATTCGGACAGGCCGTCACCGCAGTTGCTTCGCTCGCACCCGGTCAAAGCGTCGACGAAGCGACGATCATCGCAAGCGTGAAGAACCAACTCGCCGGCTACAAGGCACCGAAACGTGTCGTGTTCGTCTCGGCGGTGCCGCGAGCACCGAATGGCAAGGCCGACTACAAGACCGCCAAAACGATGGCGACCGACACGATCAAGTAAGTAGCTTCTCGCGCAGGAAACCCAGCACCTGGGCGACGCCCTCTTCCTGGCGTTGCTCGGTCAGCACCGAATGATCGGACTTCTTCGTCGAGGGAAACTCCACGGCCAGGAATGCTTCGCCCAGCAATGTGCGCAAAGAGGTGAAGCGGTCGCCGACCAGTTTGTCGCCGGTGTACCGCAGGCCGAGAACCTGGCACCCCGCAGCCGCGCGGTTCGCGATGACGACGGCATCGTCGGGCGACAGATTGAGATCCGCACTGCGACCACGGCCCATCGCGAATGGCAACGACGGTTGCGACAAGACGGGTGCAATCATCAGGTCGTCGAGCATCATGCCGAGAGCAAACCCGCCGCTGAAGCACATGCCGATGGCGCCGACACCGGGACCGCCGACATCTTCGTGCAACTGCCGCGCGAGTGCGCGCAGATACGCGATGACGGGTGACGTCTTTTTCATTGCCATCGTGGTGAACTCGCGCGACACGCAGATCTTCGACATCGAACCCATGAGATAGCCCTGCGAGACGTCACGGCCCACTTCGCCGACGAGCAGCGGCATCACGACGGTGAAACCCGCCGCCACGACTTCCTCGGCGAAACGCAGGACACCTGGGGTGATGCCGGGGATCTCGTGCACGACAACGACGCCGGGTCCGGTGCCCTTGCGGTACGTGGTGTGCGTGAAGCCGGCCGCGCTGAACTCGCCGCGCTGCCACCCCTCGAGTTCCGTCACTGCGGTTGCGCCCATGTTTCCCCTTGACTACACACCCGATTTGAGTGCGGTGAGTGCCGCCTCAACGAGAAGTTCTACACCACGCCGCAGGGGTGTCGGGTCGAAGTCCTGCTTGCCCATCGCGCCGTGCACGTAGCGCGCGTACACGCCCTCGCTGATCACCGCGAGCCGCCACGACGAAAACGCCACGTAGTAACCGATGTTCGAGCAATCACGGCCCGACTTCGATGCGTACATGTCGACCATCTCACGGTACGTGGGGAACCCTTCGAGGCCCGACGGATCGTTCTCGCGGCGCGCGGGCGTACCCGGATCGCTCCAGTAGACGCCGAGGTAGCCGATGTCGGCCATCGGGTCGCCCAGCGTGCAGAGTTCCCAGTCGAGCACCGCCGCGATTCGGCCGTTGTTCACATCGGCCAGACAGTTACCGAACCGGTAGTCACCGTGCGCAATCACCGTTCCACGTTGTTGGGGCACACCTGCACGCAACAGGCTTTCCACTTCGTCGATCTCGGGCAGCTCGCGCTGCTTGGAGTTCGCCCATTGGGTACTCCATCGCTTGATCTGGCGCTCGACGTATGCGTCGCGCTTTGCGAGATCCCCCAGGCCGACGGCATCGACATCGACATCGTGCAGGCGCACCATCACGTCGATGAGATCCTCGGACAATGCACGCCGCGTCACGGGCGTCAACCCGGCTGCCTTTGCCTGTCCGTCCAGAACGACACCTTCGACGAAACCCATCACGTAGAACGGTGCGTCGTTGACCTCGACGTCGTTGCACACACCGAGCGTGCGCGGAACGGGAACGTCCGTCGTGCCCACCGCCGAGATGATTCGGTGTTCGCGCGCCATGTCGTGCGCGGTTGCAAGCACGTGGCCGATCGGCGGACGACGCAGAACGACCGTGTTGCCGGCCGAATCACCGACGCGATACGTGATGTTCGAGCGCCCACCTGCGATCAGCTCGAAGCGAAACGGACCGGAGAGTCCGGCGATGTTGTCCTCGAGCCATCGCGACACGCGATCTTCGTGAATCACACGTCGAGACTAGTTGTGCGGCAAGGCGTGGGGATCAGCCCGGTCGGGTGATGCCGACGACGCGTTCCCACGTCACGGCACCGACCTTGACGACGTCACCGCGGCGCGGGGCGTGCACCATCTTGCCGTTGCCGATGTAGATGGCCACGTGGCCGATCGGCGTACGGCTGAAGATGAGGTCGCCCGGTTGCACCGCCTGGATGGGAATCCGTGGGCCGAGCTGGTACTGCGCCTTCGAATAATGCGGCAGCGAGACACCGGCCTGTGCCCATGCAAACTTGGTGAGTCCCGAACAGTCGAATGCAACGCCCGGCGAACTGCGCGCGAATTGGTACGGCACACCCAACTGTCCGAGAGCCGCCTGCACCGCGACACCGGCCTTTGACGACGGGGCCTTCACCTTGTACTTCGCGGCTTCGGCCTTGTACTTCGCGGCGAGCGATGCCGAACGCTGCAGCGCAAGTTCGTCGCGCCGCGCACGCTCGATTGCGAGCGCCTCACCGAGGTCTGCCTGGGCCTTGTTCAACTTGCGCTGGTAGGAATTCGCCAGGTCCTCGGCCGAGTTGAATTCGGCCGTTGCGGCATCGGCGGCACGCTCGGCGGCCTTTTGCTTCTTCTCCAACGCCTTGCGTTCGAGTTCCAAATCCTCGACCAAAGCGTCGACCTCGTCGGTCGAGTTCGCACCCGAGTTCAGGGCGACGGCGAGCAGGTGCTCGCGCTGGACCGTCGCATTCAAGCCACCCGGGTCGGTGAGAAGCGAGGTGAGGCTGTTGCTACGGCCCCCGTTCATGAATGCCTGCTGGGCCACCTTCACGAGGTCGCGGCGCATCGTCGACAGTTCGGCTTCTTTTTGGGCGACCCGCGCCTCGGAGTCGATGATCTGCTGCTTCAGGTCGTCTTGCATGGCGACGGCTTCGGCGTAACGCTCGGAGGCCACGTCCATCTGGGCCTCGAGCCGGTCGAGCTCGTCGAAGAGCGCGTTGACCTGGTTCTGGATGTTCGCTGACGACGCACTGACCGACGCCGACATCGGCATCGCGACGCCGAGAAGCGAGGCACACCCGAGAACGAGTGCGATCAGTCGGGCGCGGGGGCGTTCGAACATGACCTGACTGATTCTACGGAGATGACAAAAGTGGGGGCCCGAAGACCCCCACTTTCGACAGATTCTTCATTTGTTCAGTGCAGTTTTCGCGCGAAAAGCGGCCTAAACCGTGCCTTACGTCGTCGCTTTCACATTCAGCAGCAACTCAGGCTCTCCGCCTGGCACCGTGCAGGTGAGCAGCTTTCCTCCGTTCGATGCTGAGCACTTGATGCTCGGGGACGATCCCGTATCGACAGCGACCGAAGCTGCAGACGTAAAAATTGTGATTGAGGTAGCAGGGCTGGAACACCAACCATCTGTCGCCGCGTATGTCTTGTTGCAGCTCGACTGCGACATACCCGTCACCGTGAAGCTTGCCGTCGAATTCGTCGGTGTGATGCGTACAACTGACGAGCCACCAGACGAGTTGTTGTTGCTGCCCGAGTTGTTGTTGCTGCCCGAGTTGTTGTTGCTGCCCGAACCCGAGCTACCGGCGATGGTGCCATTCCACGTGGATGGGTAAACGCGGAATTGAAGCACCGAACGGTTGTACCCGTTCGTCGAGGGCGAACCCACTCCTGTCAGTGTCAGTTCAATCCAGTTGTCGCCGCTCGACACAAAGTCGCTCCACTTGATGTTCAGCACCTCACCCACGGTTTTGCCGACCAGATCCGGGCGCTGCTTGCTGAAATGAGCCGGCTTATGGTTGCTGAGACAGTCTTTGAGGCTGATCTCGAGGTCGAGCACGTTGTCAGGGTCACTGTCACCGGTTTCGTCCTTCAGCGCCCAGAAATCAGATGCCGGGTCCTCCGCCGGATCTCCGTATGACTTTGTCGATGTCTTCAGCGTCGTGCTCTTGTAGTAGCTGTCAACTTCCGCTCCCGCACATCCAACCTCAGCACTCGGCTGAATCTGCTGACCGTTTATTCGAGCCGAAGAAACGTTGATTCCATAGTTCAGACCATGCTGTGACTTGAAGGACTCAAATCCGGCTGGTCCCGTCTCACCTTCGAGGACCATGCGCTGTGGCCTCCAAAACTCGAGTCCGAGTTTTCCGTCAGAGCCAATCTTCATGTGGCCCTTGCCGAAGTTTGCATTCTCTTTGTCGACTTTCACCCCGTCAGCGGTAGCCGATTTCAGGTACGGCGTAGTGACAAAGAACGGACTCACGGTCACAGGAATTGCGACGTCGTTGCCGCCCGCAACGGAGTGCAAGATCATGACGTCGTTGGCCCGGACGACAGTTGCAACATCGGCTTCCTTGTAGTTCGGCGTCAGAAAAGCCGCCCACCGAACCTGGTTGTTCTGGGTGAATTTGTAGAGACCATTCGTCTTGTAACTGTCGCTTGCCTTGATTCCCGCCTGCGAAAACTCCGTGCTCGCAAATGACTTCCATTCCTTTGGGGTTTTCCAATACTCGGCTGCGCCAGAAATCTCGTTCATTTCAGAGTTTCCATTGATGAGAGCGGTTCCCGTCCCTCCAACTGCATCACACCACTTGATTCCCGGACACTCGATGTAGACGGCGTCAGGGGCGGTCCCAGCTGCGGCAATGAGGGACCAATCACCGAGGAAGACGGCGAGGCTGAAACCTCCACCACTTGCGTCCTTACCACTCAGCAGACTTCCGATGTTGGTTGTCAAACTGCTGAGCGTTGCCCCAGGGGCGTTGATGTTCAACTTCGACTCCATTGATGCGCGCATGTCGCTGTATGTCGCGATGCTGGCGGTGTAGTTGCTCTTGTCATCGCGATCGTTCGTCGACTGGTCGAGGATGTCGAGCGAACCATTGCCATTGTCATCGACGTCGATCGCATTTGGCACGCTGTCACAATCGAGGTCCTGACCCGTCTCGGTGCCGTTCAGGTCGGCATCTTTCGGACTGCCGTCGGGGCACGTGGTTGCAGCGAGTTTTTGCAGCGTCGACATCGTTGCGACCTTGGCTGTCACCAACTTGACACGACCCGCGAGGCCGGCGCCCTTCGGCTTGCCCGACTTGTCGCGAGCACGCACACCCGCAGTTCCTGCTGCTGCCGGCTTGGCGGCCTTGTACCAGCCGTCCATGTTCTTCAGCGCCCCGACATTCAGTGTTCCACGCTTCATCGCCTTCAGACCGACGATGGACTTCCAGAACTTGCCGCTTTTCACCACGCGAAACACCGCGGTGCCGAGGTACTTGCTCGTCGAGTCGGTGAATTGCAGCGTCGCGTTCTTCACGACCGTGGCGGGCACACCGGTGATGGTGAATGCGCCGGACGCATCGACGTTCGCGCGATAGGCGCGACCCTTCTTCGTCATGAGGAATGCCTTGGCGGCACCGGGAGCGGTGCCCTTCACGGTGATTCCGGCTGTCTTCGCTTCGACGAGCGAGGTCGGTATCGTGATACCGGCGACGGCGATCGCAACTGCCATGGCTACTGAACGGATCTTCATGGGACGTACCCCCTGGGCCCGGTCGCATCGTTGGCTGATGCGACGTATCAGCAAAAGGGTAACCCGATTTTCACTCCCACTCGATCGTGCCGGGGGGCTTGGAGGTGACGTCGTAGACGACCCGGTTGATCCCCGGAACCTCGTTCACGATCCGATTCGAGATTTTTTCCAAAAGGTCGTAGGGCAGACGGGCCCAGTCGGCGGTCATTGCGTCGTCGCTGGTCACGGCCCGGACGATGATCGGGTGGCCATAGGTGCGTTCGTCGCCCATGACCCCGACCGAGCGGATGTCGGCAAGGACTGCAAATGCCTGCCAGATCTCGCGTTCGAGGCCGGCGGTGCGGATTTCCTCGCGCACGATGGCATCGGCCTCCTGCAACGTGGCGACGCGCTCGGGGGTGACCTCGCCGATGATTCGTACCCCCAGTCCCGGGCCGGGGAACGGCTGGCGCCAGACCATCTCGTCGGGCAGGCCCAGTTCGGATCCGAGCCGGCGCACCTCGTCTTTGAAAAGCGAACGGAGTGGCTCGACGAGGCCGAGCGTCATGTCCTCGGGCAGACCTCCGACGTTGTGGTGGCTCTTGATGACCGCAGCCGTGCCGTCACTGCCACCGCTTTCGATGACATCGGGATACAGGGTGCCCTGCACGAGGAACTCGGCGTCCGTGACGCCACCGGTGTTCTGTTCGAAGATGCGCACGAACAATTCACCGATTGCTTTTCGCTTGGCTTCGGGCTCGGTGACGCCACGCAACTTGTCGAAGAACTGAGCACCCGCGTCGACGTGGATCAGTTCGATTCCCATGTTGCGCCGGAACATTTCGACGACCTGGTCGCTCTCCCCTTTGCGCATGAGGCCGGTGTCGACGTAGACGCACGTGAGTTGCGCACCGATCGCGCGATGCACCAACGCCGCGGCAACCGACGAGTCGACACCACCCGACAGACCACAGATCGCGCGCTTGTTTCCCACTTGCGCGCGGATCGCCTCGACCTGGGTGTCGATGATCGACTCCATCGTCCACGAGGCCGAGCATCCGGCGAGGTCGATGAGAAAGCGACGCAGAATCTCCTGGCCGTTCTCGCTGTGCACGACCTCGGGATGGAACTGCACCGCCCACACTTTGCGCGAGGCATTTTCCATCACGGCGACCGGCGCGTCGGGCGTCGCGGCGCAGCCGGTGAATCCGTCAGGCATGCGCGAGACATGGTCGAAGTGGCTCATCCACACGGGGAACGATGCCGCCATGCCATCGAGCAAGCGTGACGACGTGTTCCCCCGCGTCAGGGTTGCGCGTCCGTATTCTCCGCGGCCGCCACGAGCCACCTCACCACCGAGTTGACGCGCGATCAACTGGTGTCCGTAACAGATTCCGAGAATCGGAATGCCGAGTTCGTAGATGGCAGGGTCGAGCATCGGCGCGCCATCGACGTTGACGCTCTTCGGGCCGCCCGAGAGGATGATCGCACGGGGGGACTTCGCACGCACCTCGGCCGCGGTGATGCGGTGCGGAACGATTTCCGAGTACACGTTTGCCTCGCGAACCCGACGCGCAATCAACTGCGCGTACTGTGCGCCGAAGTCGACGACGAGGACCGTGTCGAACGAACGTGACATCGTTCCGACCCTAGTTGCCGCTTGCCAATCGACCGAAGGCCGTGTGACGATGTGGGCGTGAGCGCGCCGCAGAACTCAGACATCACGTCGTCGACCCTCTACGGCTGGGACATGGAACGCGACCCCTCCGAGTGCATCGGCCTCCTGCAAAAGCCGGGCTGCGGCACCAAGCCCACCGATGCCGGCGAGCGCGGGGGTTCTCTCCAACTGGCCACTTTTGCCGTGCTCGTTCTCGGCCTTGCCATCATCTTCACCGTCGTCTTCCGCAACGTCCTGCGGGCTGACCGCCGCAAGGCGGCGGAAGTCACCGACCCCGCAACCCGCTGGAAGAGGACCGACACGGAAAACCGCGGCACCGCCCCGTAGCCTGTCGTCGACAACTGAAAACAACCCTTGCGGGGTTTGGGTGCAAGTCCCAACCGGCGGTGACAGTCCGCGAACCCTTCCGCTCACGCGGTTGGGCCGACCTGGTGAAATTCCGGGACCGACGGTGAAAGTCCGGATGGGAGCAAGGTGGAGGCATGACCGTTTATTCGGGCACGTTCGACGTGCGCGACGAACAACTCATGCGCCGTGCCATGAGTGCGGCGCTGCAGGCGCGTCTGGTGGCGCGCCCCAACCCCTGGGTGGGGGCGGTTGTCGTTGCACCCGACGGCTCCACCTACGAAGGCTGTACCTCGGCTCCGGGTGGGCCACACGCCGAGATCACCGCACTGCGGCGCGCAGGCGATGCTGCGCGTGGCGCAACCCTCTACTCCACTCTCGAGCCGTGCTCGCACACCGGCCGCACCGGGCCCTGCACGCAGGCGATCATCGATGCCGGTGTCGCGCGTGTGGTCGTGGGTGTCGTTGATCCCGATCCAAAAGTTATGGGACGTGGTGTCGACCAATTGCGCGCGGCCGGCATCGCGGTCGACGTCGGTGCATGCGCTCCTCAGGTGCGAACGCAGCTCGCGGCGTACCTGCACCACCGCACGACGAGTCGACCATGGGTGGTGTTGAAGATGGCGAGCACTCTCGATGGCCGCACCGCGGCAGCCGACGGTTCCAGTCGATGGATCACGGGTGACGTCGCACGCCAACGCGTCCACGAACTGCGCGCCGAAAGCGACGCGGTGCTCGTCGGAGCCGGAACCGTTCGCGCCGACGACCCTGCACTCACCGTGCGCGACGCGCAGGGTCCGTCACCGCGACGCATCATTCTCGGTTCCGCCCCGAAGGGCGCGAAGGTCCACCCCTGCACCGAATGGTCGGGCGAGATCGAACCGCTCCTCGATTCCCTCGGCGCACAAGACGTGTTGCAGTTGCTCGTCGAGGGTGGGGCGCGCGTTGCCGCGGACTTCCACCGACGCGGACTCGTGGACCGGTACGTGTTCCATCTCGCTCCCGCCGTCGCGGGTGGCGACGATGCACCGGGGGTCTTCGCCGGCGCCGCAGCGGCGAACATCGCCGACATGTGGCGTGGCCACATCGTTTCGCTTCAACAACTCGGTGACGACATCGAAGTCGTCGTCGAACCCACGTCAATCGCAGAAAGACAGGACAGCAAATGAGCCAGAGTGACAACGGTTTTGCACCGATCCCCGACATCCTCGCAGCCATCGCGCGCGGCGAAATGGTTGTGATGGTCGACGATGAGGACCGCGAAAACGAGGGCGACTTCATCATGGCCGCCCAGTTCGCCACCGCCGAGAAACTCGCCTTCATCGTCCGCCACAGTTCGGGTGTCGTCTGTGCACCGCTGACGGGTGAACGCTGCGACGACCTGCGCCTGCCTGCGATGGTCGACCAGAACACCGAGAGTCACCGCACGGCCTTCACCGTGTCGGTCGACCTGATCGACGGCACGACGACCGGAATCTCGGCAGCCGACCGTGCCGCAACGATCGCTGCACTCGCCGACCCAACGATCGCCTACACGGCATTCGCCCGCCCGGGTCACATCTTCCCGTTGCGGGCCCGCGAAGGCGGGGTTCTGAAGCGCGCCGGACACACCGAGGCCGCGGTCGACCTTGCGCGACTCGCGGGTTGCGAACCCGCGGGTGTGATCTGCGAAATCCAGAACGACGACGGCACGATGTCGCGACTCGACGACCTGCGGAAGTTCTGTGCCGAACACGATCTCCTGCTGTCCTCGATTGCGATGCTCATCGAGTACCGCCGGCACCACGAGCGTCTCGTCGAATACATCGGCGCCGCTCCGGTTCCCACCGAGTGGGGCACGTTCACCTGCCACGCATACCGCAGCACCATCGACGGCATCGAGCACCTCGCCTTCACGCAGGGCGACATCGCCGCGAGCGGCGCGGTTCTCACTCGCGTGCACAGTGAATGTCTGACGGGTGACGTGTTCGGCAGCCGACGCTGCGATTGCGGACCACAGCTCGACGCGGCGATGAAACTCATCGCCGCGGAGGGTCGTGGCGTCGTCGTGTACCTGCGCGGCCACGAAGGTCGCGGCATCGGCATCGGCCACAAGATCCGCGCGTACTCACTGCAGGACGAGGGCCTCGACACAATCGATGCCAATCTTCAACTCGGCCTGCCCGTCGACAGCCGTGAATACGGCATCGGCGCGCAGATCCTCGCCGACCTCGGCGCGCAGGAACTGCGCCTCATGACGAACAATCCGGCGAAGTACGGCGGGCTCGGCGGATACGGACTGTCCGTCGTCGAGCGTGTCGCAATCGAGATTCCGCCGACACCCGAGAACGAAAAATACCTGCGCACGAAGAAGGAACGTCTCGGTCATCTGATCGAGATGGACGGAAAGTAGGACAGGCCATGGTTGGACCGAACGACGGATTGAACAACGCAAAGATCGACGGCACGGGAATGCGCTTTGGCATCGTGTGCGCCACGTTCAACTTCGAAATCGTCGACGCGCTGCGACGCGGTGCGGTGCGTGGCTTCACGACGCACGGCGTGCGCGAGGCCGACATCGAAACACACTGGGTTCCCGGCGCATTCGAGCTGCCCGTCGCGGCAAAGGTTCTCGCCCAGACCGGTCGGGTCGATGCGGTCATCGCTCTTGGCGCCGTCATCCGTGGTGACACTCCCCACTTCGAGTACGTCTCGAGCGAGGCGGCATCGGGTCTGCAGCGTGCCGCGCTCGACACCGGGGTGCACGTCGCCTTCGGTGTTCTCACGGTGAACACGCTCGAGCAGGCCCTCGAGCGCTGTGCCGAGACCGACAACAAGGGCGAAGAGGCCGCCGTGGGCGCCATGATGACCGTTCAAACTCTCCGTACGATCACAGGGAACTGACGCACACACTGCCGGCGACGAAAGGAGAGTGAATGGGACTCATCGCATCCCTCCTCTTCGTGGCGGCCTCCGTCGCTGCCCCTTCGCCGCACTCCGCGGCCACCCTCGGCTCCGTCGTCGAACGTGGCGTATTTGCCACCGAACTCACCGAGTTCCCTCGCTTCGTTCGTGAGAACCGCCGCTTCTACCGCGACCTCGATTGGTCGACCGATTACTGCAGTGCCCCCTTCGTCGGGAACACCGGACGGTCGTTCAACTTCCGACTCCCCTGCCAACGCCACGACTTCGGGTATCGCAATCTGAAGATCATCGGGGCATTCACCGAGGAAAACCGCAGGCGCGTCGACGACCGGTTCCTCGCCGACATGAAGACCACGTGCGCACCACGACCCGTGACGCAGAAGTACAACTGCTACCTCTGGGCCGACACGTTCTACGCCGCGGTGCGCGTCTTCGCCGGCTGAGTCACACACCCACCGACAGACGAATGATCTGGGTGAGCACGCGCGCGGTGGCTCCCCAGATAGTTTCGTCGTCGAGGTGATACATGTACACGTTCATTTTTCCGTAGGGCGTCACCCAGTGCTCTTCGCGAAAGGTGTCGGCACGGGTGAGATCAGCGAGCGGGACGTGCAGAACGCGATCAACCTCGTTCTCGGATGCTGTGAGTTGCGGACGGTAGCCGAGCGTGCCGACGATCGGGACGATGTAACTCGAACTCACGACGGTGAGGATGTGATCGAGCTCGCCGACAACGGAGACGTCGTGCGACGGCATCGCCACTTCTTCGACCGCTTCTCGAAGAGCGGCGTCACGGATGCTTTCATCGGGTTCGACACGACCACCGGGAAAGGAGATCTCTCCCTTGTGGTTCTTCAGGTGCGACGCTCGCTTGGTGAGCACCACCTCGACCCCGTCGGCACCCGGGTGCAAAGTGACCAGCACCGCGCTCGGCCGGGCCTGCTGAGCGGCCTCGGTGTCGATCGAGCGCGCACTGTGTGCCGACAACCGCGACACGACGGTGTCGAAAGAACGAACGGCGGAAAGGTCGGCGTCCGACCACGGCGCCGGACCACCGGGCTTCCAATCAGCGGGCCGCGGAATGCGTTGGCTGCCCCCCGGACGCATCAGCGTGTTGTCGGCTAGGCCGACGGCGTCCAGCCCGAGTCGCGCAGTTCACGCAGTATCTCGGCCAGTCCCGCAGTCTTCATGTTGGCGAGAACCTTGCCGGGCATCTCTTCTCCCTTTTCCCACTGCTCCCACGCGGTGAGCAACTTCGTCAGATCGGGTGCGGGACGGTCGAAGGCCATGCGGGCAAGGGTACCGACAGCGTCATTCCTTCGCACGATCGACGGCGCGGGAAAGCCACACGTTGGTTCCATGGAGAACCGCCGCCGACACCAGCACGAGCGCATCGGTCGTGTTGCTGCGCACCGCGACGGCCCCGATGACACACGCGACGACGAGCATCGCATCGATGGCACCGTGCAGCGGCAGCGGGATGCGCCGGTACGCAGCGAGTGGCCCCCGCGTCATCGCCGCATTGACGAGACCGATCGCACCGATCGCGAGCGGCCACGCCGGAACCTCGGCGCGCGAGAGCGACAACAAGAGCAGCGCGGCAACCACGTAGTCGCCCGCCTGGTGGAACACTCCGAGGCGTGGTGGCTTTGTCGACATGTGCCGACAGTACGTGCTGACAACGAAAGAGCCCGGGCTTTCACCCGGGCTCTTCGATCTTTCGCGAGAAAGAATGGTTGATGACATCATCCCCATGCTGTGCAGCCGGGGAATGGTGCTGATTACATCATCCCCATTCCGGGCATCCCACCGGGCATGCCGCCGCCTGCTGCGGGTGCGTTCTTCTCGGGCTTGTCGGCCACGAGGCACTCGGTCGTGAGAACGAGGGCCGCGATCGATGCCGCGTTCTGCAGCGCCGCGCGCGTGACCTTTGCCGGGTCGAGGATGCCGGCCTTGATGAGGTCGGTGAATTCCCCGGTTGCCGCGTTCAGGCCGATCGCACCCTTTTCGCTTTCGACGCGCTGCACGACGACGGCGCCCTCGAGGCCCGCGTTGTCGGCGATGTTGCGCGCCGGTGCGACGAGCGACTCGTAGACGGTGCGTGCACCGGTTGCCTCGTCACCCGTGAGTGACTCGACGACCTTGGCAACGGCCGGACGCGAACGCACGAGGGCGGTGCCGCCACCGGCGACCACACCTTCCTCGATTGCCGCGCGGGTCGCCGAGACGGCGTCTTCGATGCGGTGCTTCTTTTCCTTCAGCTCGACCTCGGTTGCTGCGCCGACCTTGATGACGGCAACGCCACCGGCCAACTTGGCGAGACGCTCTTGGAGCTTCTCGCGGTCCCAGTCGGAATCGGTGTTGTCGATTTCGGTCTTGATCTGGCCGATGCGTGCGTTCACATCGTCCTTCGAGCCGGCACCGTCGACGATGGTCGTGTTGTCCTTCGTGATGATGACGCGCTTGGCACGACCGAGCAGGTCGAGCGTGACGTTCTCGAGCTTCAGGCCGACTTCTTCGCTGATGACCTGGCCACCGGTGAGAACGGCCATGTCCTGGAGCATCGCCTTGCGGCGGTCACCGAAGCCCGGCGCCTTGACTGCGCTGGAGTTGAAGGTGCCACGGATCTTGTTGACGACGAGCGTCGCGAGCGCTTCGCCTTCGACGTCTTCGGCGATGATGACGAGCGGCTTGCCCGTCTTCATGACGGCTTCGAGTGCGGGCAGCATCGACTGCACCGACGAGATCTTCGACGAGTACAGCAGAAGGTACGGGTCGTCGAGAATCGCCTCTTGGCGGTCGGCGTCGGTGACGAAGTACGGCGAGAGATAGCCCTTGTCGAACTGCATGCCCTCGGTGAAGTCGAGTTCGATGCCGAACGTGTTGCTCTCTTCGACCGTGACGACGCCGTCCTTGCCGACCTTGTCGATGGCATCGGCGATGACGCCACCGATTGCCGCATCGGCGGCCGAGATGGTGGCGACGTTTGCGATGTCCTGCTTGTCGTCGACGTCCTTCGACTGGCTCTTGATCGACTCGACGGCCGCAGCAACGGCCTTCTCGATACCGCGCTTCAGGCCCATCGGGTTGGCGCCGGCCGCGACGTTGCGCAGTCCGTGGTGCACCATCGCCTGGGCGATGACGGTTGCCGTCGTCGTGCCGTCACCGGCGACGTCGTTGGTCTTTGTCGCAACTTCCTTCACGAGCTGTGCGCCCATGTTCTCGAAGGCGTCTTCGAGTTCGACTTCCTTCGCGATCGACACACCGTCGTTGGTGATGGTCGGCGCGCCGAACTTCTTGTCGAGCACGACGTTGCGGCCCTTTGGTCCGAGCGTCACCTTCACCGCGTCGGCGAGTTTGTTGACGCCGGCTTCGAGTGCGCGACGTGCTTCTTCGTCGAATTTGAGAATCTTTGCCATGTTGTGTTGGTCTCCGAACTACTTCGTCACGATTGCGAGAACGTCACGGCTGGAGAGGATGAGGAGGTCTTCGCCTCCGTGGCTCACCTCGGTGCCGCCGTACTTGCTGTAGAGGACGGTGTCGCCGACCTTGATGTCGAGCGGGAAGTGTTCGCCTTCGTCGTCGCTCCAGCGGCCGGGGCCAACGGCGAGAACCGTTCCCTGCTGGGGCTTTTCCTTGGCGGTGTCGGGGATCACGAGACCAGATGCTGTGGTCTGCTCGGCCTCGTTGGGCTTCACAACAATCCGGTCATCCAACGGCTTCAGGTTCATTTCACAGCCTCCATGTGGCTTGGGTTTTTGGCGTTTATTGATTGGGAATTTGGTGCTCCCCCAGGGCGGTTAGCACTCGGGGGGAGCGAGTGCCAATGCTACGGCCGGCCGACGGGCGTTAGCAACCGGAGAGGCCGAGTGCTAAACGCCGAATTCGTCGAGGAGGGCCGCGACGGGCCCGAGCGGCAGGCCAACGACCCCCGACATGAGACCCTGGACCCCCGTGACCAGCACGGATCCGTGACCCTGGACCGCGTACGCCCCGGCCTTGCCGAAGGGCTCGCCGGTGTCGAGATACCAGTCGAGCAATGCGTCGCCGAGGGGCTGGAGGGTGACCCGGGCGGACTCGAGGATGGTCCTCGACCGAGCCCCGCTCGCCAGGGTGACGGCAGTGTGCACGTTGTGGGTGCGGCCCGACAGCGCCCGCAGAATGCGCCGCGCGTCGTCGCGGTCGGCCGGCTGGCCGTGCACCACACCGTCGAGTTCGACACACGTGTCGGCACCCAGCACGACTGCTCCGGGATGCCGCGCGAGAACGACCAGCGCTTTTTCTGCGCTCAGGCGCCGCACGTAGTCGACGGCCGATTCACCGGGTCGCATCGACTCGTCGATGTCGGCGGGGTCGACGACGGGGTCGCGCCCGATGCGTTGCAGCAAGTCGATGCGCCGCGGCGACCGTGACGCGAGGACGAAGGTGGGCTCGGTGTGTGGTTCGGCCATCGCTCGCGTCAGCCACCGCTCAACGCGGCGACCTTGTCGTCGTCGGGTGGCGTGAGATCGTCGAGAGTGTCGAGGTAGCCATCCGGCAAGGCGACGCGGATCGGACCGTTCGTATGACCGCGCGTCGCACGCTCGCCGTTCGGCACAACGGTCATGTCGCGGTCGAGACCGGCGAACAACTCTTCCAGTTGTTCGATCGTGTCGGCCTGTGCGGCACGGCGGCGCACTTCCCCACCGACGGGATATCCGGTGAAGTACCAGCCCGTGTGTTTGCGGAATTCACGAATGCCCTTGCCGGGGAAGGAGAAGTCGACGAGCGATCGCGCATGGCGGAGCATGACGTCGAGAACGAAACCGAGCGGCGGTGGGTCGGCAACTGCACGTCCGTTGAACGCATCGACGAGATCGCGGAACAACCACGGTCGACCGAGACAGCCGCGACCGACGACGACGCCGTCGCATCCGGTGTGTTCGATCATGCGCAGCGCGTCGCGTGCATCCCAGATGTCCCCGTTGCCGAGCACCTGCATGTCGGGAACGTGACGTTTCAGTTGGGCGATCGCATCCCAGCGCGCAAGGCCCGCATAGTGCTGTTCTGCCGTTCTCGCGTGGAGTGCGACCCACGCAACACCTTCTTCGGCAGCGATGGTTCCCGTGTCGAAGTACGTGATCAGATCGTCGGTGACACCCATGCGGAACTTGCACGTGACGGGGATCCCCTTTGCGTTGCGCACGGTTTCACGCAGGATGGCACGCAACAAGTTGCGCTTCAGGGGCACGGCCGCGCCGCCACCGCGCCGCGTCACCTTCGCTGCGGGGCAGCCGAAGTTGATGTCGATGTGGTCGACGATTCCGTTGTCGGCGAGTCGCGCCGCGGCTTCTCCCATCATCACCGGGTCGGATCCGTACAACTGCAGGCTGCGCGGTGACTCGTCGGGCGCAAAGGTGACCATTCGCTGCGTGCGGGCGTTGCCGTGAACGAGCGCGGTGGCCATGACCATCTCGTTCACGTAGACGAGTCCGGGCCCGAACTCACGACACAGCGAGCGGAACGGAGCGTTGGTCACCCCCGCCATCGGAGCGAGAACCACGGGCGGCGACACCGTGTGACGCCCCAGTTGCAGCGCCGCGGTCACCGGCGATCCCTTCCCGCGGCGGCTCGGTTCGTTCGCACCGTGTCAGCGACGAGGGCGAGGTTCGGCACCGCACCGATGTCGAGACTCGATGGTCCGTGGTCGCGCAGGCGGTACCACCCGGCGGCGGCGATCATTGCGGCGTTGTCGGTGCACATCCCGCGACTCGGCAGGGCAACGCGAAAACCCTCGGCGCCCGCAAGACGTTCCACTTCGCTGCGCAGCAACGTGTTGGCAGCGACACCACCACCGAGGACGACGCTGCGAGCCCCGGTGTCGCGCGCGGCGCGCATCAACTTGGCGGCCAGCACGTCGACGACCGCAGCCTGGAAACTTGCGGCGACGTCGTCGGAGGCAACGTCGGGATTCTTGCGGACGTGGTTCATCACCGCCGTCTTCAATCCACTGAAGGAGAAGTCGTAGCCGTCGTGCAGCATTGCACGGGGAAAGTCGACGGCCCGTGGGTTGCCCCTCTGCGCTGCGCGGTCGATCGCCGGCCCACCCGGGTATCCGATGTCGAGGAAGCGTGCGATCTTGTCGAAAGCCTCACCTGCGGCGTCGTCGATCGTCGCGCCGAGCAGGTGGTAACTGCCGGGCGCATCCATCGACAACAACAACGTGTTGCCACCCGACACGAGAAGCACCACCGCGGGAAATTCGAGGTTGGGCTCGTCGAGGAGCGCTGCGTAGAGGTGTGCCTCGAGGTGGTTCACCGCCACGAGCGGACGGTCGAGTGCGAACGCCGTGGCCTTGGCGGCCGCGACGCCGACGAGAAGCGCGCCGATGAGACCCGGACCGATGGTGACGGCAACCGCGTCGATGCGTTCCGCGTGCACACCTGCGGTGTCGAGTGCCTCGTTGATGACGGGACGAATGAGCTCGAGGTGCGCGCGGCTGGCGATCTCGGGTACGACACCACCGAACTTTGCGTGCACGTCGATCTGGCTTGAGACGACCGACGACAACACGTCGGTTCCTCCCATCACGATGGAGGCAGCCGTTTCATCGCAGCTTGTTTCGATGCCGAGAACCACCGTCGATTCGTCGACTCGCGGAGAAGGAATCATTGGGCCATCCCCTTCACGGCCAGGCGACGCTCGTCTTCGATCGCGCGCAGGCGATGCGCGTGCTCGGGTGACCCGAGTTCGTGACACCACATGACGATCGCATCCTCGACGTTTTCGTAGTACTTGCGGCGCACACCCGCGGGCGCGAAACCGAAGCGGGCGTACAGCGCCTGCGCGGCGGTGTTGCTGACGCGCACCTCGAGCGACATGCCCTGACAACCGCGCTCGCGGGCCTTCCAACACAGTTCGAGAAGCAACTCGGTCGCAATTCCACGCCGCTGCCAGTCGGGGTCGACTGCGATGTTCGTGACATGAGCGTCGTCCGGGGTGAAGAGAATCCCGGCGTAACCAACGAGGCGATCCTCGATCGTCCCGACGATGTAGTAGCGCTCGCCGCGTTTCACGAGGTCGAGCTCGGATGTGAAGACCCCGATGGTCCACGGGCGCGGATAGACGACCTCCTCGATCGGCATGATCCGACGCAGGTGTCGCCTCCGCATGATCTCGATGTCGAGAACCGGATTCATCGTGTCACCCAGTTGATTTCCGCATCGGGCGGCCGCAGGTACATCGGCTCGACGCCGTCGCCGATCGCACCCGACTCGACGCGCGCCGCCGCAAGCCACAACAACGTCGTGGCCTGTGGAACGTTCGGGTCGAATGCAAACACCTCGAGGCCCGACCGCATTCCCATACGTGTGGTCTCCGCGCAGGTGGCGAGCTGCTCGGCATAGCGCGATGCGCCGGTACCGACGACGAGTGCCCGTTGGCCGCGGTCCATGATGTCTTCGAGAAGCTCGGTCACGTCGCCCACCCGCGGACGACGGACCTCTTCGAGTGGGTTCGTCGAGGAGAAGTTGTTGCGGAACATCGACCAGTACACCTGACTGCGGCGGGCATCGAGCACCGGCAGCACGATGTCTGCATCGTCGACGTCGATCGGCGAGGCGGCGAGCGCTCCATGGGCGACGATGCCGAGACTGTCGATGCCCACGACGGGGATCTCGGCGAGGTCGGCAAGGGTCTGCGCGGTCGCCAATCCCACCCGCATTCCGGTGAAAAGACCGGGACCGATGTCGACCGCGATCGCGCTCAGGTCGTGAACCGTCATGCCGAGGTTGCCGAGGAGCATCGACACGGCGGGCACCAGCGCCTCGACGTGGCGACGATCGCTCGCCACACAGAAGGCGGCGTCGATGCGCATTGAATCACCGATCGCCACACTCACCTGTTCGGTCGCGGTGTCGATTGCGAGAATCTTCACAGGCCGCTCCAGTCGTCGACCATGTGGCCGTCAAGGGCGCCGCGCAGTTTCTCCCAGCGCGCATCCCACCGACGTCCCACGGGTCGCAGCGCAAAGTCGCGTTCGTCATCGTTTTCGCCGACTGCGACGCGGACCTCGAGATGGTCACCGATCACGTCGTCGCCGACGTCACCCCATTCGACGAGTACGACGCCGCTGCGGGCCAGCTCATCGATGGCGAGATCCTCGATTTCATCGGTTCGCGACAGCCGGTAGAGGTCGACGTGGTGCACCTTGATCGCGTCGCCGGCATAGGTGTGCACGAGGTTGAAGGTGGGTGAAGTGACGGGTTCGGTGACGCCGAGGGCCGCTGCGGCCGACTTGGTGAATGCAGTCTTGCCCGAGCCCATCTCTCCTGCCAGAACGACGACGTCTCCGGTACGGAGAAACCCGGCAATCACGCGGGCAATGTCCGCGGTGTCGTCGAGGTTGTCGGCATGCAGATACATCGTGAATCGCCCGCGCTACACGCTACGGGTGTAACGCCTCGGCACACGTGGACCGATACCACAGGTGATTTCGTAGCCGATGGTGTCGAGGGCCCGCGCCCAGTCCTCGGACCTGATGCACTCGGCGCCCTGCCTCCCGAACAGCACGGCCTCGTCGCCCACTTCGATCTCGTCGTCACCACAATCGACCATGAGTTGGTCCATCGTCACGACACCGGTGATCGGCCGCCGCTTTCCCCCGATGAGCACCTCGCCGCCTTGCGACCACAGCCGTCGCGGCACACCGTCGGCATAACCGATCGGAAGGGTTGCAACCGTCGTGGGTGACGCCGCGACGAATCGGTGGCCGTACGAGACACCTTCGCCTTTTGCAACACGCTGCACACGCGACACCCGTGCATGGAGCGTCATCACTTGGCGCAGGTCCCCGCAGTGGTCGACCACGCCGTCGCCCGGGATGATGCCGTACGTCGCAATACCGGCGCGGATGAAATCGCGTCGCTCGGCCGGCATCGACATCGCACCGGCGGAATTGACGGCATGCACCGCGACGGACGGTTCCATCGGGCCGAGCGCATCGAGTACCGCGGCAAAACGCTGCGACTGGACTGCGTTCGCCGGGTGCCCCGGAGCGTCGGCGGCAGCGAAGTGGGTGTAGACACCGGTGAGTCGCAGCGCATCTGCGTTGTCGGTGATCTTTGTGACGAGCGCGGGGACATCGGCGGGGTCGGCACCCACACGGTGCATTCCGGTGTCCACCTTCACGTGGACATCGAGACGCTCACCGCCATCGCGTCGAACCGCTGCGGCCAGCGCCTCGACGTATTCCTTGCGGTACACGGTCGCAGTCAACCGATGGCACACGATGTCGGCGATTTCATCGAGGGGCTGTTCGGAAAAAACGAGAATCGGTGCATCGATGCCGGCATCACGCAGCTCGACTCCCTCGGCCGTGATCGCGACGCACAGTCCGTCGACCCCCGCCGCCACCGCCGCATGCGACACGGGAACCGCACCGTGACCGTAGGCGTCTGCCTTCACCACCGCCCACACCCCGGACGGGGCGACCGTGCGCTTCAGCACCGCGATGTTGTGCGCATACGCGTCGAGGTCGACCGTCGCCCACGCCCATCGTGTCGGGGTGTCAGTCATGGTGGTGCAGCTCCGCGATGAGATCGCTGGCGACGACTCCCTCGTCGGGAAGGTCGCGCAGTGTCGACGCATGGACGAAAGCTCCCGCCGCGGCCGCCTGCAATGGCGCTGCCCCGCGCGCGAGATGTGCCGCAACGATGCCGGTGAGCACGTCGCCCGAACCCGCGGTGGCGAGACGTTCATCGCCCGATTCGACCAACAGGACGTCACCCGAAGGGTCGGCAACGACCGTTGTCGGACCTTTCAGCAACACGACGGCTCCGAGTTCGAACGCAGCCGTGCGCACGGCGGTGATGCGGTCGGCCCCGGGAAGAGCCCCGACGAGCGAACTGAATTCCCCGTCGTGTGGCGTGAGAACCGTTGCGGCGCGGCGACGGGAGATGACATCGGCGGCGCGCCCATGTCGTCCGTCGCGCGACGCGCCGAGCAGCTGCAGTCCGTCGCCGTCGATCACGAGCGGGCATGGACAGCCGACGACGAAGTCGATGAACTCGTCGACAAGTTCGTCGCCACGGCCGATGCCGGGTCCGATGAATGCGGCGGCAAATCTTTCGATGTCGGCGAGTCCGGCCCGCGCCCAACCCTCACTCGGAAACGGGCGGTGTACGACCTCGGTCGGTACGTCGACGTCACCCGCAACACCGACGCACGAAAGGTGCACGATGCCTGCTCCTGCGCGGTAGGCGGCCGCGCACGCGAGTCTTGCCGCACCCAACATTCCTCGGCTTCCCGCGATTGCACGCACACCGGTGTTCCACTTGTGAGCGGATGCCGCGCGGCGCGGAACCCATGCCACAACGTCGCTCTGGTCGACGACGGCGAGCGTGCGGGCATCGATGTCGACCGCTCGCTGCGTGTCGAGACCGATGTCGACGACCGACACTTCACCGGCAATGCTGCGACCCGGTTCGAGAACGAGTCCCGGCTTCAATGCGCCGAACGTGACGGTTGCGGTGGCGCGCGGGGGCGAACCGTGCGCGACCCCCGTCAATGCATCGACGCCGCTCGGGATGTCGACGGCGAGAATCGGAGCCCGCGTCGTCGGTGCGAAGTATTCACCCCTGAACCCGGTCCCGTACGCGGCGTCGATGACAAGGTCGCAGTCGGCGAGGCGCATCGGCGCCCGCTCGGCGTCGAAGACCACGACGTGTGCGCCGCGTTCCTCGAGGCGTCGTGCCGCGATCCGGCCGTCGGCGCCGTTGTTGCCCTTGCCGGCCACGACGACGACGCGGCGACCGTAGGTTCCGCCCATCAACAGTCGTGCCGCATGCGCGACGGCGTGACCGGCACGCTCGACGAGCACGTCGAACGAGACGCCGCTGTTCGCATCGACATGGCGCATCTGCTCGGGCGTGAGGACCGGCTGCACGCTGACAGCGTACGGGTCAGAGTGCCGCGACGACCGCGATCGCGACCGATTCGGTGTGACTGAGCGACAGATGCCAGCCGTTGACGCCGCGGTCGGTGGCGAGCGCGGCCGCGCGACCCGAGACGACGAGTTCGGGCGCCCCGGACTGCGCCTTGCGCACCCACACGTCGTGGAAGTCGAACGCACCGAGGCCCACACCGAGCGCCTTCATCGTCGCTTCGCGCACGGCGAACCGCGCCGCGAGGGTTGCCGCATCGTTCCCGCGCTCGACGGCGAGCGAGATCTCTTCGTCGGTGAACAACCGCTGCCGCATCGACGGAGTTCGTTCGAGGGCCGAACGGAATCGCGCCACGTCGACCGCGTCGACACCGATTCCCTTCATCGCGCGCGCCAGCGCTCGGCGGCCTCGGAGATCGGTGCGATGAGCGCATCGGCGACACCGAGATGCGCGAGCAGGTCGTCGCGGAACTCGTTCTCGGTCTCCTTGACCCAGTCGACGAGTCGGTTGTATCGATCGTCGTAACCCTTGAGGACGCTCTTCATCGACGCAGCATCGAGCGTCGGATGGAAGGTGACGTGCAGCAGGGTGATGCCCGTCGTTTCGCCCGCCTTCACTTCTGGAACGAGGATGACGGTGCGACCATCCGAACGGCCACGCGTGACGAACACCTCTTGGTCTCGCGCGACACGGTGCTTGGTGCCGACGAGCGTCGCGGTTCCGTCGACACGTGACTTGAGGTCCTTCGACAAGCCGCCACGGTCGATGATCGTGATCGTCGCATCGTCGGATGATCCACCTTCGACGCGGTAACGGGTGAAACCGTTGACGCTCGCAACGGCCGTATCGAGGTCGGCGAGAATCTTGAGTGTCCGGTACGTGAGCCGGTCGCGCGAGGCACCGGCCGACACCACCGCCTGCACGAGCGCGCGGTCCATCAGTCCCTCGTCGCTGCGGGAGATGCCGACGGTGACGGTCTTTGCCTGGTGACGGATCGCGTCGATGGGTCGCGTGAGTTCGTCGATGGCGCGTGTCAGGGCTTCGGTGAGGTCGTCGAGAAGAACCGCCGGCGTGACGACCTTGCCCGACTGGCGCTGGTACGAGTCGAGCGGATTGCGCGACGACAGATCGGCGAGCACCGAACTCAGACGCACGGCGGTCGATGCCTCGAGTGTGCCGTCGTACTGGCCGGTCAGGAGTGCGTCACGGAATCGTGCCGTGGCCGGTGCGACCGCTTGGCTGACCGTCGACACGAGCGTCGCCGCATCGTCGTGGGTTGCAACGACGTCACGGATCGTCTCGCGCACTTCACGCAGCGGTCGCGCGGTCGCGTCGATGGCGAGGGCGGCTTCGTATCCGAAGAGGTGGCCGACCATCGCAGAGAGAATGAACGCAACCGACTGGTCGACTTCGGGCACCGTGAGCACCGCGCTCGCGGCGTCGAAACGCTGTTCCCCCTCGGTTGCCACGACGATGGGGGTCGCCTTGTGGGCTCGGTAGATGGCGATTTCCTTGGCGACGTCGGATGCCGTGCCGCCCTCGAGTCCGGCGGCACAGACGAGAATCAACGGCTCGCACGACAAATCGATGTGCTTCTTGTCCTCGGTGATGTCACATGAGATCGACTTGTAACAGAGCTCGGACAACTTGATGCGCACCTCGTGTGCGGCGACCGCGTTGCCTCCGTTGCCGACAACGGCCCAATAGCGCTTGGCAGGGGCGTGGCGACGAGCAGCATCGGCGATCGCGGGACGTTGTTCGATGACGGCGCGCATCGCGTCGGGAACGCGCCGCAACGACCCCAACACTCTGCTGCGCAGCTGTGGGGAACCCAGGTTCGCCGCGTCGCTGATCGCGCACGACAACAATGCTCCGGCTGCGACCTGCGCGTAGAACGCCTTCGTGCTCGCCACGCTCATTTCGATGTCGCGACCGTCCGATGTGTAGAGGACGCCGTCTGACCGCAGAACGAGATCGCTGTTGCGGCGGTTGACGATTGCAACCACCCTGGCCCCGCGCGCGCGTGCCAGGTCGACGGTGCGATTCGTGTCGGTGGTTGTTCCGCTCTGGCTGACGGCAACGACGAGCGTGTCACTCATGTCGGGACTGAGACCGAATCCCGAGAACTCGGTTGCCGTGAGTGCATCGACGTCGATGGCATCGCCCGTGAGGGCGACGAGGAGCGACACCATGCTGCTGCCCGCTACTGCCGCCGTGCCCTGGCCGATGATGCGGATGCGCCTGATCTTTCCTGCGGCGAGCTCACGGCGCAGGAAACCCGGGAATACCTCCTCGTCGAGATCGGCGACGACGAGGCCTTCGCGGTCGTGGACTCGTCCACGGATGGTCTTGCGGAAACTTTCGGGCGCCTCGAGGATTTCCTTCAACAAGAAGTGCGGTGCATCGCCGCGGTCGATGTCGCGCGTGGTGACGCCCGCCGAGGTGACATCCGCATCGGTGACAGGGGCTGCCGTGCCGTCGTAGAGAAAGCGGTTCATCCCCGCGAGTCGACCCGCTGCGGTCGCGCGCAGTTCGATGATTTCGCCCCGCTCGCCGTCCATCCGCACGAGTGAGGTCGTCTCTTCGACGGTTCCGTATGGTTCGCTCGCGACGATGAAGGAATCTTCGGCAAGACCGATGCACATTCCCTGACCACTCCCCCGCAACGCGAGCATCACACGGTCGGGTTCGCTCGCCGACACGGTCGCGATCGCGACGGATCCCTCGAACTGTGTCACGGTCGCGACGAACGCATCTTTCAGGTCGACGCCGTCACGCAATTGGCGCGCCACGAGGCTGGGGATGACCTTTGCGTCGGTGGTGATCGGCTCTGCCACGCTGATCCCGTATTCGACCTTCAGGTCGGCGTAGTTGTCGACGTCGCCGTTCAGCACCGCGAGGACCAGCGGTGACGGACGATCGACCTCTTCGCCGGTGACCGGGTGTGCGTTCGGTTCGGAAATGATGCCGACGCTCGCCCACCGGGTGTGGCCGATCAACGTGACGCGCGCCCCCGGCTGGGCGAGAACGTGACGCAGCACGTCGTCGTCTAGGACTTGCTTGCGAATGGCGCGGGTGTTGTCACCCAACTCCCCGATTTCGGCGGCTGCTTTGTAGACGAAGGTCCACACGTCGTTGGTGACGCGCAACGAACGCGAAACGAACAACGGATCGTCGCAGCGATCGGCCCAGGTGACACCGGCAGGCAAACGATCCGAGGTCAACCCGTGACCCCACACGACGACACCGATACCGGCCGAGTCGCGGCCCCGTACCTCCATGCGGTCGATTGCCGACAGCGCCTGCTGGATCGCAAGGTATCCATCGAGCGCACCGGGCGTCGCCTGCAGTCCAGCCAATGCCTCGATTTCGCGCGCGGTGCGCAGTCGGTCGTTGCGCAACGACCACAGGACGTCCTTCACCGCCGCGATGGCTTCAGCCGAGGCCTCGATGGCGTGGGCGTCGTCGGCTGCCTCGAGGTCGGACTCGATCGCCGCAAGCATCGGCAGCATTGCGGCAACGGCGGCGTTGATACCAGCAACGAGTTCTCGGTTGCCGACGAGCGCCCGCACACCGGGTTCGCCCTTCAGCAGGGTGTCGGCGGTCGCGAGGGCGCGTGCGGCTTCACCGACACGCGACGCGTCACGCAGTTCAAGGAGCCGACGACCGCCGTCGAGTGCACCGAGCACTTCGTCGCGTTCGGGTGCGGGGCGGTCTGCCTTGCGGCTGAGCACGCAGATGATGCCGCACATGGTGGAAGTTTACCCCTGCTCCGTGCGGGCTGTGTCGGCAATTCGCTCGGCGATTCGTTCCGCGTGGCGTCGGGCGGTTTCATCATCACGCGCTTCGACCATCACACGGACGAGGGGCTCGGTGCCGCTCGGGCGCACGAGAACGCGACCCGCGTCACCGAGTTCGGCTTCCACCTCGCGCACGACATCACCACATGTCTCGACCGCAGACTTAGCGTTGCCGGCCACTTTCACGTTGATCAACACCTGCGGGTACGACGTCATCGCCGATGCGGCCATCTGCGCGAAGGTCTCACTGCGTCGGCCGAGCATGTCGATCAGTTCGACCGCTGCGAGCAAGCCGTCGCCGGTTGTTGCCCGTGAGCGATGAATGATGTGACCGCTCTGTTCGCCGCCGAGCACTGCACCACTGCGCTCGAGTTCGACGAGAACCGACCTGTCACCCACGGCCGTGGTGTGCACCGTGATACCCGCGGCCTGCATGGCCCGGTGGAAACCGATGTTGCTCATCACGGTCACGACAACCGCGTCGTTCGTGAGCAGATCGCGCGACTTCAAGTCGAGGGCCGCCAGCGCGATGAGATGGTCACCATCGACCACGACACCCTCGTTCGTTGCAGCGATCAGTCGGTCGCCATCGCCGTCGAACGCAATCGCCATGTCGCAGGCGTGTTCGCGGGCGATCGCAGCGACATTCTCGGGATGCGCGGCCCCGCACGCCACGTTGATGTTGGTCCCGTCGGGTGATGCGTTGACCACATGCGCATCGATGCCGAGGCGGGCAAAGACTTGCGGGGCGACGGCGCTCATTGCCCCGTTCGCGCAATCGACGACGATTCGCGTGCCCCCACGTACGGACGTTCCCGCGGCGCAGACGTGGTCGACGTACGCATCGAGGCTGACCGGGCCGTCGTGCAATGACGGTTCGACGTACCGTTCATTCGTCGAGACCAGCTGCTCGTAGATCCTCTGGATCGCGCGTTCCTCGTCGTCGCTCAACTTCGTTCCACCTTCGCGGAAGAACTTGAGGCCGTTGTCGGTGTACGGGTTGTGTGAGGCCGTCACGACCGCACCGGCGCACCCGTGGTGCTGGGCGAGAAATGCAATGGCGGGAGTCGGTGCCATGCCGACGAAGTCGACTTCAACTCCCTCGAGGCGGAATCCCTCGGCGACCGCCCGTGCCAGGCCGGGGCTCGATTCGCGTGGATCGTGGCCGACAACGACCCGTGAACAGCGCAACGCCCGCGCGGCTGCGCGGGCGAAGAACTGGACTGCACTCGGCGTGATCTCGCGGTGTGCAACACCGCGGACACCGTCGGTGCCGAACTTCAACAAGTTGACTCGGCGCTTTGACTCAGCGCTTGGTGAACTGCGGCGCCTTGCGGGCCTTCTTCAGGCCGTACTTCTTGCTTTCCTTGCGACGCGAGTCGCGGGTGAGCAGACCGGCCTTCTTCAGTGCGGGGCGCAGTTCGCCGTCGAGCTCGACGAGTGAACGTGCAATGGCCATGCGCAGAGCGCCGGCCTGACCGTTCACGCCACCACCGTGGATGGTTGCGTCGACGTCGTAGACGGTTTCGGTGCTGGTGACGCGCAGCGCCTCGGCAACCACCATGCGCTGGGTTGCCATCGGGAAGTAATCCTCGAAGGTGCGACCGTTGACGGTGACGACACCGGTTCCCGAGCGCAGCCGCGCGCGAGCGACGGATTCCTTGCGGCGTCCGGTGGTCTGGGTGAGCGGCTGGGTTGCCACGTTGTCTCCTTGGTAGTTCCTGTGTCGTTCTTCGTGTGTGTCGCTGCTCAGCGAGCAGCAGCCTTCTTCAGCACGACGGGCGTCGGCTGTTGGGCGGAGTGCGGGTGGTCGGGTCCGGCGTACACCTTCAACTTGGTGATCATCTGTCGGCCGAGCGGGCCCTTTGGCAACATGCCGGCGATCGACATGCGCAGTGCCTCGGCGGGCTTGCGATCGAGCAACTGCTGGTACGACTCGCTCTTCATGCCGCCCGGGTAACCCGAGTAGCGGTACACCATCTCACGGTCGGCCTTGCCGGAGGTGAGAACGACCTTGTCGGCGTTGACGATGACGACGTGGTCGCCGGTGTCCATGTGCGGAGCAAAGATCGGCTTGTGCTTGCCGCGCAGCAAACGGGCAGCCTCGGTGCAGAGGCGGCCGAGCACCATGCCATCGGCGTCGATGACGTGCCATGCGCGCGTGATTTCGGAAGCTTTCGGAGAGTAGGTACCCATGGAATCTCTTTCGGCCCTGCGCCGACTGCGACAAGGGGCTCTAGAAGGATAAGGGGTCAGGCGGGAAAATCGGCACGCGCCGCACCCACGAGAACCCCCGCCAGCCATGCCTCGACCCGCCGGGCAAAGGCCTCAGCGGAATGCCGCTCATCGGCCCGCTCGCGACAGCCCCGACGGGACAGCGTTCCGACCCGGGCCAGCCGATCGGCGAGTCCGGCCACGTCGTCGGCGGCGACGAGAAATCCCGTCTCTCCATCGTCGACGACCTCGGTCGGGCCACCCCTGCGGTAGGCGACGACGGGCAAGCCGCAGGCCATGGCCTCGACCGCAACGTTGCCGAACGCCTCGACCCACTTCGGTGCCATCACGAGTGCCGCACATTCCCCGATCTGCGAGCGCAGGGAGACCGGGTCGACGAAACCGCGGTGCGTCAGTGAACCGGACGGCATCGCGTCGAGAGCTCTCGCCCATTCGTCGGCATCCTGGAGAAGACCCCACACGTGCAGCGGCCGGCCCGCGAGTGCGCACGCACGCGCCGCATCGACGAGCCCCTTTTCCGGTGAAACACGTCCGATGAATGCCACGCGACCGTCGGCATGGGGCCGTTCGACGAACCTGCATGCTTCGACGTCGATTCCGCCACCGACGATCGTTGCCGCGGCACCGCGCCCGTACGTCGCTGCCTGTGCGCGGGTGTGCATCGCAACGGTTGCCGGCGCACGACGCAGGACCGTGTCGATCGCTTCATCCATCGCATCGGTGAGCGAACCCATCGACACGAGATGTCCGACGGGGCGCTCCACATCGGCCGAACGCACGAAGGGAAGCTCGTCGTAGGAAAGATTGAGCACGACGTCGAAGTTCTTCGCGAGCAGACGAACCATCGACCACATGTTGGCAAGCACCGATCCTTCGCCTGCGCCGATCACCGTCGAACGATCCTGCAACTGCATCGATGCCTGCGGACTTCCATCGACGCAGTGCATCGGCACACCGACGGGTTGCGACCCCGCAGGTGCAACGACTTCGACACGGTGGCCGCGCGCGGTGAGACCCTGCACGATGTTGCGCAGCGTGACCTCGACTCCCCCGCCGATGCCCGATCCGATGGGTCCGACGGGAGTCGACATGACGAGCACCGAGAACGGTGCGGTCATTCGGGGTAACCGACTTCCATGAGACACAGACCGTGTGGCGGTGCGATGTGCCCGGCCATCGCACGGCTGGACGCACGCAAGATGCCCGTCATCTCGCCGGCACGACGACGGTGCATGCCGACTTCGACCAGCGTGCCGACGATCGACCTCACCATCTGCTGACAGAACGCATTCGCGCGAATTTCGAAGTGCAACATTTCCTCACCCGCATCGCTCCACCGTGCGCTGATGACCCGCCGCACCATCGACGGTTCGGGGGCGTCCTTGCTGGGGCCGGATTGTTTTGGTCGACGGCAAAAGGCGGAGAAGTCATGTTCGCCGATGAACGCATCGGACGCGAGTTGCATTGCGCGAAGGTCGAGCGGTGTCGTCACGTGCCACGACGTCGCTGATTCGAATGGGTTGCCCGTCGGCGTGTTCAGCACCCGATACCTGTAGTGACGCCACAGCGCCGAGAAGCGCGCATCGAAGTCGTCGGCCGCCCACCGAGCGTCTCGCACGACGATGTGCGGCTCGAGCATCGAGTTCAGGCTCTTCGCAATCTTGTCGAGGTCGTGTTCGTCGGGAAGGGCGAAGCTCACGACCTGTCCCCACCCGTGCACTCCCGCGTCGGTACGTCCGGCACCGGTCAGCACCACGTCGTATCCGGTGATGCGACGCAAGGCATCGGTCAGCGTGCCGGCAACGGTGGGAACACCCGCGCTGATTGCAAAACCGTGGTACGGCTCACCGTGGTAGGCGACAACGAGACGGGCCCGCCTGACGGCGGGCCCGGACGATTCTGTGTTCATATCGACAAGGCGCGTCGCGCCGCCGGATCTAGACCAGCTCGATGCGCGCCATCGGTGCATTGTCACCGTGGCGCTCACCCAGTTTGAGGATGCGCGTGTAACCGCCGTTGCGGGCGGCGTAGCGCGGGGCGACTTCGTTCACCAGCTTGTTCGTCATTTCCTTGTCACCGAGGTAACCCTGAATCTGACGGATGCGGTGAATGCGCAGTGGCGACTCTTCGCCGGCCTTCTTTGCCTTGGTGATGAGCTTTTCCGCGATGGGTCGCAGTGCCTTGGCCTTGGCCTCGGTCGTGACGATTCCCTCGGCCGCGAACAGCGACGCGGCGAGGTTTGCCATCAGCAGACGCTGGTGGGCGGCGCTGCCACCGAATCGCTTCGACTTCTTGGGTGTTGCGGGCATGACGAATCCTTGTCTACGTCTACGGAGTGTGTGTTACGGGCGCAGCGAAAGGCCGCGCTCGTCGAGCTTGGCGATCACTTCGTCGAGGCTCTTCTGGCCGAAGTTGGTGATGTTGAGCAAGTCGTCGTAGCTCTTCATCAGCAGTTCGCCGATGGTGTTGACCTGCGCACGCTTGAGGCAGTTGCGCGGACGCTCGGAGAGATCGAGATCTTCGATCGGCAGGTCGAGGTCGGGCGAGCCGATGTTCGCACCGATGACTTCGCCCAGTTCCAGACCCTGCGGCTCGTCGGAGAGGCTGGCCACGAGGTCGACGAGCGCGCGCAACGTTGCACCGGCCGAGGACAGCGCCTCGCGCGGTTCGATGCTGCCGTCGGTCTCGATGTCGAGAACGAGACGCTCGTAGTTCGTCGACTGCTCGACGCGGGTCGGCTCGATGTCGAACATGACGCGACGCACGGGCGAGAAGATGGCATCGATCGGAATGACGCCGATGACGCGGTTCTCGGACTCGCGGTCGCTCGACACGTAGCCACGGCCGCGCTCGACGGTGAGGTCGATGGCGAGGTGTCCCTTCGCATTCAGCGAGGCGATCTTGACCTGCGGATTGAGGATCTCGACACCTGCGGGAAGCGCGATGTCGGCGGCCGTGATGTCGGCGGGGCCCTTCTTGTCGAGGCGCAGCACGACGGGCTCGTCACTTTCGGACACGATGACGATGTCCTTCAGATTGAGAATGATCTCGGTGACGTCTTCGGCGATGCCTTCGATGGTGTCGAACTCGTGGAGTGCGGCATCGAAACGCACCGTCGTGATGGCCGAGCCGGGGATCGACGACAGAAGCGTGCGACGCAACGAGTTGCCGATCGTGTGGCCGAAGCCGGGCTCGAGCGGACCGACCGCGAAACGCTGACGGTTGTTCTCGGGTTCGCCGATCGCTTCGACCGTGGGGCGCTGGATGACGAGCATGCTGCTCTCCTTCGGATTCCTGGGGGATTACTTCGAGTACAACTCGACGATGAGTTGTTCGCGGACGGGGATGTCGATGTGTTCGCGCTGGGGCAGGTCACGCACGGTGACTTCCTTGCCGCCGTCGCCGGTTTCGAGCCAGCCCACGACGGAGCGGTCGAGCACGTCGATGTTGTGCTGGATGACGATCATGTTCCGCGCCTTCGGGCTGAGGCTGATCTTCATGCCCTTCTTCACGGTGAACGACGGAATGTTCACGCGCTTGCCGTTGACGAGGACGAGGCCGTGGCTCACGAATTGGCGGGCCTGGGGACGGGTGCTCGCCCACCCCGCGCGGTACACGACGTTGTCGAGACGCTGTTCGAGGAGACGCAACAGGTTCTCGCCCGTCGGGCCGGCGAGACGGTTGGCCTCGTCGTAGGTCTTGCGGAACTGGCGCTCGAGAACACCGTAGATGTACTTGGCCTTCTGCTTTTCCTGCAGCTGGGCGAGGTACTCACTGCCGGCATTGCGGCGACGGGTGCGGCCGTGGTGTCCCGGGGGGAACGGACGACGGTCGAGGGCCTTCGTGCCCTTTTCGTTCTCGTAGATGTTGACGTTGAGGCGGCGCGAGATGCGCACCTTGGGTCCGGTGTAACGAGCCATGGCTCAGGCCCTCCGACGCTTGGGCTGACGGCAACCGTTGTGCGGTACCGGGGTGACGTCCTTGATGCCCGACACTTCGATGCCGGTGTTCTGGATCGAACGCAGTGCGGTATCGCGACCCGAACCCGGGCCCTTCACGTGCACTTCGGCGCGGCGAAGGCCGTGCTCCATCGCGGCGCGCGCGGCCTTTTCGGCGGCAAGCTGCGCGGCGAACGGGGTCGACTTGCGCGAGCCCTTGAAGCCGACGCCACCCGACGAGGCCCACGAGATGACGTTGCCCTCGAGATCGGTGATCGAGACGATCGTGTTGTTGAACGAGCTCTTGATGTGCACGACTCCGACGGAGACGTGCTTGCGCTCGCGCTTGCGCGGACGGCGCCCACCTGCTGCTGGCTTTGCCATTACTTCCTCACTGCCTTCTTCTTGTTGGCCACGGTCTTCTTCGGTCCCTTGCGTGTGCGGGCGTTGGTGTGCGTGCGCTGTCCACGAACGGGCAGGCCCTTGCGGTGACGCACGCCCTGGTACGACCCGATTTCGATCTTGCGCTTGATGTCCTGCTGCACGTCGCGGCGCAGGTCACCTTCGACGGTGAGATTGGCGTCGACGTAGGCGCGGATGCGGTTGGTCTCTTCCTCGGTGAGGTTGCGCACACGCTGGTTGTGGTCGATGCCGAGTTCCTGGCACATCTTCAGTGCGGTGGAACGACCGACGCCATAGATATAGGTGAGTGCGACTTCGAGGCGCTTCTCGCGCGGAATGTCGACACCGGAAATACGAGCCATTGATGTTTCCTTTTTTCTAACCCGGTCAGCCTTGACGCTGCTTGTGTCGGGGGTTCTCGCAGATGACCATCACGTTGCCGTGGCGACGGATGATCTTGCACTTCTCACAGATTTTCTTCACGCTGGGGCGGACCTTCATGGCCTTCTCACTTCAACTTCACTTGAATCGGTAGGTGATACGACCACGGGTGAGGTCGTAGGGGGTGAGCTCGACTTGGACCTTGTCGCCGGGAAGGATGCGGATGTAGTGCATGCGCATCTTGCCGCTGATGTGCGCGAGCACCTGATGACCGTTCTCCAACTCGACGCGGAACATCGCGTTCGGAAGGGACTCGGTGATGGTGCCCTCGAGCACGATCGCATCTTCCTTTGGTTTGGCCAGGAGAGACTCCTTTTTCTTTCTGCTTCTTCTTGCTTCGAACGATGGGCTCGGTTGGAGGGGACGAAATGACGGTGGTACCCCCCGACAGGGCGTAGGGCAGGCTATCGGTGGCCGGACCCAACGCCACAGGGCGGCGGGACCCCCCGGCCCGTCCCGTTGTGGGCCCTAGCGGGAATCGATGACCGAGGTGATCCTCTCGAAGACCTGATCGGGGCTGCCCACGCCATCGACCGGAAACAGCCGGTTGCTGGCGCCGTAGTATTCGATGAGCGGTGCGGTCTGGGTTTCGTAGAGATCGAGCCGGCGATTGATCGACTCGGGCGTGTCGTCGTCGCGCTGCACCACGTCCCCGCCGCAGGTGTCGCAGGTCCACGGCGATGCCACGACCGGCCCCGCCTGGTAGTTCGCACCGCAGTCTCGGCACACTCGACGAGCCGAGAGGCGTTCGAGCACCATCTCGCGCGGCACAACCAGGTCGATGACCGCGTTCAACGGACTGTCGTTTGCAATGCGATCGAGGGCTTCGGCCTGGGCGACCGTACGGGGGAAACCATCGAGCAAGAATCCCCTGCGTCGTGCATCGGCCTTGCCCAGGCGTTCGCGAACCAGCTCGACGATGAGTTCGTCACCGACGAGTCCACCCGAACCGATCACCTCGGCAACGCTGCGTCCGAGCGCCGAGTTCTCGCGTACCGCTGCGCGCAACATGTCGCCGGTCGAGATGTGCGGTACGACGTAGTGACGCGACAAGCGCACGCACTGCGTGCCCTTGCCCGAGCCTTGGCGGCCCAACAAAACGATGCGCGTACCTTTCGACATCAAAGGTTCCTGAACACGGGGACGACCACCGCGATGTGCGAAGCGCGGCGGGCCGCTACTTCAGGAATCCCTCGTAGTTGCGGAGCATCAACTGACTGTCGATCTGACGCATCAACTCGAGTGCGACACCGACCGCAATGAGCACCGTCGTCCCGGCGAACGGGAACGAATCGACGTCGCCGATCCAGAGGATGATGTACGGAAGGATTGCAATGAACGCAACGAACAGTGCGCCGGGCAGCGTGATGCGGTTCACGGTCTTGGCGAAGAACTTCTCGGTTTGCGTGCCGGGACGGATGCCCGGAATGAAGCCACCCTGCTTGCGCAACTGGTCGGCCTGACGCACGGGATCGAACGCGATCGAGTTGTAGAAGTAGGCGAACGCGACGATCAACAAGAAGAACACCGAGATGTAGAGCATGTTCTGGCTGTTGATGAGGTAATCGTTCACGAAACCGGCGATCGACCCGCGCCAGCCTTCGGCGCTACCGAGCATGTTCGAGGCGAGAACCGGGAGAAGGAGGATCGACGACGCAAAGATGATCGGCACCACGCCCGCTTGGTTGACCTTCAGCGGGATGTAGGTGCTCTGGCCGCCGTACATGCGGCGACCCACGACTCGCTTGGCGAACTGCACGGGGATCCGGCGCTGGCCCAACTCGACGCGAACGACCGCGTACAGAATGGCGATCGACACCGCGACGAGAATGCCGAACACGATGAACTTCTTGCTCTGCAGGATCGAGTAATAGCTGTACGGTAGACCGCTGACGACCGAAGCGAAGATCATCATCGACATGCCGTTGCCGATGCCACGCTGGCTGATGAGTTCACCCAGCCACATGAGGAACGCCGTGCCGGCGACGAGCGTCGGGATGACGAGCAATGCACGGGGCATGAACGGGTCAAGCAGAACCACGTCGGGGGCCTGCGCCGCCGCTCCGAAGAACGCCGATCCTCGACCCTGGCCGAAGATGAACGTGAGACCCGCGCCCTGGAGCACCGCGATACCGATGGCGACGTAGCGGGTCCACTGTGTGATCTTGCGCTGGCCGACGGCACCTTCTTGCTGCCACTCCTCGAGCTTGGGAATGACGACCGTGAGCACCTGCATGATGATGCTCGCAGTGATGTAGGGCATGATGCCGAGCGCGAAAATCGAGAACGACCCGAACGCGCCGCCGGAGAAGAGGTTCAGGAAGCCGAGTGCACCCTGCGACTTCGCCGCCTCGTTCAACTGCCGCACCGCCGCGCCGTCGACACCGGGCACGCGCAGCGCGACACCGAAGCGGTAAATGACGACCATGAGGATCGTGAAGAGGATCTTGTTGCGAAGGTCCGCGACCTTGAACAGGTTCTTCATGTTCGACAGCACTGCAGTGCTCCTTTTCGTCGGCGCATCGCGCCGGCGCAGTTATCGGTTGGTGAACTGGTTGCCCTTGGCGGGCGGACGCACACCACGGAAGGTGGGCGGAAGGATGGTGACACTGCCGCCGGCCGCGGTGATGGCGGCTTCGGCCGACTTCGAGACCGCGTGCGCGCTGACCTTGACCGCACGGGTGATCTGCCCGCGGGCAAGCACCTTGATCGGCTTGCCCTTGCGGGCGACGCCACGTGCGACGAGCACTTCGGGCGTCACCTCGGACTCGGACAGTTCGTTGATCGAGTCGAGGTTGACCGCGCAGTATTCGACGCGGAACGGGTTGTTGAAGCCCTTCAACTTCGGCACGCGCTGCTTGAGGGGCATCTGGCCACCTTCGAAACCGCGCGCGACGGTGTTGCGGGCGTACTGACCCTTGGTACCGCGGCCTGCGGTCTTGCCGCCCTTGCCGCCGATACCACGACCGACGCGCTTGCGGCGCTTGCTGGAACCGGGTGCCGGTGCGAGTTCATCGACGCGCATGTCAGCTCTCCTTCACTTCGATGAGATGCGGAACGCGCGCGATCATGCCCCGGATTTCGGGACGGTCGGGCAGCGTGTTGGTGTCGCCGATCTTGTTCAGACCGAGTGCGCGCAGCGTGCCGCGCGACTTCGGCTTGTTGCCGATCTTCGAACGCACGAGTGTGACGGTGATGGTCTTGTCAGCCATGGTCAGTGTGCTCCCCCGGACTTCTTGCGCTCGTTGTACGCGCGCAGCATTCCCTTCGGAACGAAATCCTCGGCGGCGAGACCGCGGCGTGCGGCAACGACGTCGGGACGCTGCAGCGACTGCAGGCCCTGGATGGTTGCACGCGCGACGTTGATCGCATTCGCCGAACCCAGCGACTTGGCGAGCACGTCGTGGATGCCGGCTTCTTCCAGAATGATGCGCGCTGCACCACCGGCGATGACACCGGTACCGGGCGTGGCGGGCTTCAGCAGCACGCGACCCGCACCGACTTCGCCGATGACGGGGTGCGTGATGGTCGAGCCGGCGAGGGCGACGTCGAACAGGTTCTTCTTCGCCTCTTCGGTTCCCTTCTGGATCGCGAGGGGAACTTCCTTCGCCTTGCCGTAGCCGAGGCCGACCTTGCCGTTGCCGTCACCGACGACGACGAGCGCGGTGAACGAGAATCGACGTCCACCCTTCACGACCTTTGCGACGCGATTGATGGTGATGACGCGCGACTCGCGCAGACCACCGGGCTCACCCGCGACGGGTGCGTTTGCTGTGACGTTGCTCATCAGAACTCCAGACCTGCTTCACGGGCGGCTTCAGCCACCGCTGCGACGCGACCGTGGTAGAGGTATCCACCGCGGTCGTAGACGACCTTGCTCACGCCGGCGGCCTTGGCGCGCTGCGCCACGACCTGGCCGACCTTCGTCGCTGCCGCGACTGTCGAACCGCTGCCCGAACCACGCACCTCAGATTCGGTGGTCGAAGCGGATGCAATGGTGCGACCCGCGTCGTCGTCGATGAGCTGAACGGTGATGTGCTTGTTGCTGCGATGAACCGCGAGACGCGGGCGCTCGGCGGTGCCGACGACCTTCTTGCGGACGCGACGGTGACGACGCAGGCGCGATTCGTGACGCTGTTGTGCGATTGATGCCATGTGTCGCTCTCCTTACTTCTTTCCTGCTTTGCCGGCCTTGCGGATGATGCGCTCGTCGAGATAACGCACACCCTTGCCCTTGTAGGGCTCGGGCTTGCGGATCGAACGGATGTTGGCGGCAACCTGGCCGACTGTTTCCTTGTCGATGCCCTTCACGATGATGCGGGTCGGCTGGGGCACTTCGAAGGTGATGCCTTCGGGTGCGTCGACCATGACGGGGTGCGAAAAGCCGAGCGAGAGGCGCAACTTGTTCGGACCCTGGGCCTCGGCGCGGTAACCAACGCCGACGATGTCGAGTTCCTTCACGAAGCCGCCCGTGACGCCCTGCACCATGTTGGCGACGAGCGTGCGGGTGAGGCCGTGCAGCGACCGGTTGTCGCGTTCGTCGTTCGGACGCTCGACCAAGAGAGTCGCCTCGTCCTTGCGGACGCTGATCTCACCCGGGATCGGGCGCGACAAGGTGCCCTTCGGGCCCTTCACGGTGATGGCGCCGTTGGCGATGGTGACGTCGACTCCGGACGGGAGTGCGATGGGGGATTTTCCGATGCGGGACATGTGTCGTTTCCTCCGGTCACCACACGAAACAGAGAACTTCGCCGCCGACCTTGCGCTTGCGCGCTTCACGGTCGGTCATGAGTCCCTGGCTGGTGGACAGAACTGCAACACCGAGGCCACCCTGAACACGGGGAACCGATGATGCATTGCGGTACACGCGCAGGCCGGGCGTCGACACGCGGGTGAGACCCGAGATCGTGCGATGGCGGTCGGCGGAGTACTTGAGCTTGATGGTGAGCACGTCACCCGGGCCCTTGGTGGAAGGTGCAACCGAGAAGTCCTCGATGTAGCCCTCGGCCTTGAGAACGGTGGCGAGCGCGCGCTTTTGCTTGGACGACGGCATCTTCACTTCATCGTGCATCGCCGTGTTGGCGTTGCGGATGCGTGTGAGCATGTCGGCGATGGGGTCAGTCATCATGTTGCTACCTCACCAACTCGCCTTCGTCACGCCCGGAACCTCGCCCTGGTGCACCAGCTCGCGCAGGCACAGACGGCAGAGGCCGAACTTCCGGAACACCGCACGTGCACGACCGCAACGCTTGCAGCGCGTGTACGCACGAACCTTGTACTTGGGCTTGGCGTTCGCCTTGTTGATCAAAGATTTCTTTGCCATTTTTCCTGTGCCCTCTTACTTCTTGCCCTTGGCGCCCGGAGCCCCGGGACCACGACGACGGACGACCTTCTTCGGCTTGGCACCTGCGTCCTTGCCGCGCTTGAACGGGAAACCGAACGCTTCGAGCAATGCCTTGCCGTCTTCGTCGGTGGTTGCGGTGGTGACGATGGTGATGTCCATACCCTGCGGCGAATCGACCTTGTCGTATTCGATTTCGGGGAACATGGTCTGCTCGGCGAGGCCGAACGTGTAGTTGCCACGACCGTCCCACGACCACGCGGGCAGACCGCGGAAGTCGCGGATACGGGGAATCGCCACCGACACGAGTCGGTCGAAGAACTCCCACATGCGATCGCCGCGCAGCGTGACCTTGCAGCCGATGGCCTGGTTTTCACGCAGCTTGAACGATGCGATTGAGGTCTTCGACTTCGTCACGATCGGCTTTTGGCCGGTGATCGCCGTGAGGTCGGCCACGGCGCTTTCCAGCAGCGAAGGCTGCTGGGTCGCCTTGCCGACGCCCATGTTCACGACGATCTTGTCGATCTTCGGAATCTGCATCACGTTCTGCACGCCGAGTTGGGCGCGCAACGCTTCACGGATTTCGGTTTCGTACTTGGTCTTCAGACGCGGTGCTGTGGTGGTGGACATCAGATCTCCTCACCCGTGGACTTGGCGACGCGAACCTTGGTCCCGTCGGCCTTCACCTTGTAACCAACGCGCGTCGGCTTGCCCTTGTGGACGAGCATGACGTTGGATGCATCGACGGGAACTTCCTTGTCGATGATTCCGCCCTGCTGGTTGGCCTGGCGCGGCTTGGTGTGGCGCTTGGCGATGTTGAGACCGCCGATGAGCACCTTGTTTTCCTTGGGAAGCACGGCCTGGATTTCGCCCTGCTCGCCCTTGTTCTTGCCTGCGATCACCACGACGGTGTCGCCTTTACGCAGTTTCATCTAGAGCACCTCCGGCGCGAGCGAGATGATTCGCATGAACTTCTTGTCACGCAGTTCACGGCCGACCGGTCCGAAGATACGGGTGCCACGCGGCGTGAGATCTTCCTTGATGAGAACGGCGGCGTTCTCGTCGAAGCGGATGTAGCTGCCGTCGGGACGACGCTTTTCCTTCTTGGTGCGAACGACGACGCAACGAACGACTTCGCCCTTCTTCACGCCGGCGCCGGGGATGGCGTCCTTGACGGTCGCGATGAAGACGTCGCCGATCGAGGCGTAACGGCGACGCGTGCCACCGAGAACCTTGATGACGAGAACTTCGCGCGCACCGCTGTTGTCGGCGACACGGAGACGGGACTCCTGCTGAATCATTTCGCACGCTCCACGACTTCGACGACGCGCCAGCGCTTGTTCTTCGACAGCGGTCGGGTTTCCATGACACGCACGCGGTCGCCAACCTGGACGTCGTTGGTCTCGTCGTGCGCGTAGAGCTTCTTCGTGCGGAGCACGAACTTTGCATACTTCGGGTGACGCACACGCTCGACGACGGCGATGACGGCAGTCTTGTCCATCTTGTTGGACACGACCACGCCTTCGCGCACCTTGCGGGCGTTGCGCTCTTCGGTGGTTGCTTCGGACATTGTGATCACTTACTCCCCTGCTCCGGCGGCAGCGATTTCGCGCTGGCGGATGAGCGTGTTGAGACGTGCGATGCGACGGCGCGCCTTGCGCAGTTCGCTCGTCTTGTCGAGTTGGCCGGTGGCGTGACGGAAGCGGAGGTTCAGGGCCTCTTGCTTGGTCGCGCGCAGTTCGGCGACGAGACCTGCGAGGTCGAGGTCACGCAACTGGTCGGTGTTCTTCGCCATGGTCAGATTGCCTCCTCGCGGGTGATGATGCGGGCCTTGATGGGCAGCTTCTGCACGGCGCGCGACAGCGCTTCGCGCGCGGTCTGCTCGCTCGGGTACGACAGCTCGAACAGCACGCGACCCGGCTTCACGACGGCGACCCAGAATTCGGGGTTGCCCTTGCCCGAACCCATGCGGGTTTCGGCCGGCTTCTTCGTGACCGGCTTGTCGGGGAACACGTTGATCCACACCTTGCCACCGCGCTTGATGTGGCGGGTCATGGCGATACGAGCGGCTTCGATCTGGCGGGCGGTGAGCCAGCCCGGTTCGAGCGCCTGGATTCCGTATTCACCGAAGGCCAGTTCGGTTGCACCCTTGGAGTTTCCTCCGGTGCGACCGCGATGGTGCTTGCGGTGCTTGATCTTGCGGGGCATCAACATGACTGATCAGTCCTCCGACCCGCGGAAGTGCGGTGTCTCGTGGGCATCGTGGATGCGACGCTCGATGTCCTCTTCCTCTGCGAGAAGGCGTTCGAACTCGGGGTCTGCTTCCTTGATGAGTGGTGCAACTTCGACTTCGGCGTCGGCAACCTTGGGGCCGGCGCTCGACACGACCTTGCGGCCGACCTGCGACTGGCCCGATGTTTCGCCAACGGCCATCGCTGCTTCGCGCGAGATCTTGTCGTCGCTCTGCGCCTTGTACGGCAGGATGTCGCCCTTGTACAGCCACACCTTCACGCCGATGCGGCCCGACGAGGTGCGTGCCTCGCGGAAGCCGTAGTCGATGTCGGCGCGCAGCGTGTGCAGCGGAACGCGGCCTTCGCGGTACCACTCGGTGCGGCTCATTTCGGCACCGCCGAGTCGACCCGAACACTGGATACGAATGCCGAGGGCACCGTTCTTCTGCGCGTTCTGCACGGCGCGCTTCATCGCGCGACGGAAAGCAATGCGGTTGACCAACTGGTCGGCAACGCCCTGTGCCACGAGTGCGGCGTCGAGTTCAGCGGTCTTGATTTCGACGATGTTGAGCTGAACCTTCTGGTTGCCGGTGATGCGGGTGAGGCCTGCGCGCAGTTCGTCGGCCTTTGCACCCTTGCGACCGATGACGATTCCGGGACGTGCGGTGTGCACGTCGATGCGCAACTTGTCACGGGTGCGCTCGACTTCGATGCGCGACACTGCACCGTCGGAGAGTGCGCCCATGAGGTACTCGCGGATCTTCCAGTCCTCGGTGAGGTATTCCTTGTACTCGCGGGTGCTGAACCAACGGCTCTTCCAGTCGGTGGTGACACCGAGGCGGAAGCCGTAGGGGTTGACTTTCTGGCCCATCAGTTCTCCTCGCCGTTCGTGTCGGCGGTTGCGGTGGTTTCGGCTTCGGTTGACTCGTTGGTTGCCGGGGCGGCTTCGTCCTTCGCGGCGGCGGCGCGCTGGCGGCTGCGCTCGACGCGTGCACGACGCGCAGCGGTTGCGGGGGTGACACCGCGCGTTGCGCTCTTTGCCTGGAAGACACTGAGACGACGATCATCCATCACTCCGACGACGACGGTGATGTGACAGGTGCGCTTGTTGATGCGACCTGCACGACCCTTCGCGCGCGGACGGAAACGCTTGAGCGTCGGGCCCTCGTCGGCGAAGCACGCCTTTACGTAGAGGGTCTCGGCGTCGAGTTCGTCATTGGCGACCGCATTGGCGACGGCGGAAGCGAGAACCTTGCGGATCACCTGCGCGGCTTCGCGCGTGGTGAACTTCAGGATCTCGTCGGCGGTCTGGACGTCCTTGTCACGGATGAGATCGAGGACGGGGCGTGCCTTCGATGCCGACATGCGCACCCAGCGCGCGACGGCCTTTGAGCCGGTCTTTTCACCGGCGACGAAGGAACGTTCGTTGAGCTTGGGACCGGTCATTACTTGCCCTTCACGTTCTTTTCCTGGCCGGAGTGGAACTTGAAGGTACGAGTCGGCGCGAATTCGCCGAGCTTGTGACCAACCATCGACTCCGAGATGTACACGGGGACGTGCTTGCGACCGTCGTGGATCGCGATCGTGTGCCCGACCATGTCGGGGATGACCGTCGAACGACGCGACCAGGTCTTGATGACCTTGCGGTCGGTATCGGCGTTCGCGGCGTCGACCTTCTTCAACAGGTGTTCGTCGACGAACGCGCCCTTCTTCAGGCTGCGTGACATTTCTTACCTCCGACCCTTGCCGCCACGACGGCGACGAACGATGAGTTGCTGCGATGCCTTGTTGGTGTTGCGTGTGCGCTTTTCGGGCTTGCCCCACGGCGACACGGCGGGACGACCACCCGAGGTCTTGCCTTCGCCACCACCGAGCGGGTGGTCGACGGGGTTCATGGCGACACCGCGGCTCTGCGGACGCACGCCCTTCCAACGGTTACGACCGGCCTTGCCGATCTTCATGAGTTCGTGCTCGGAGTTGCCGACTTCGCCGACGGTTGCGCGGCAGTCGATGAGCACGCGGCGCATTTCGCTCGAGGGCATGCGCAGCGTTGCGAAGTCACCGTCTTTTGCGACCAACTGAACGGCCATGCCAGCCGAACGACCGATCTTGCCGCCCTGGCCGGGGCGCAGTTCGACGTTGTGCACCGTGGTACCGACGGGGATGTAACGCAGCGGAAGCGCGTTGCCCGGCTTGATGTCGGCACCCTGGCCCGACTCGACGCGATCGCCCACCTCGAGGCCCTTCGGGGCGAGGATGTAGGCCTTTTCACCATCGAGGTAGTGGAGAAGCGCGATGCGACAGGTGCGGTTCGGGTCGTATTCGATGGCGACGACCTTCGCGGCGACGCTGTCCTTGTTGCGCTTGAAGTCGATGACGCGGTACTGACGCTTGTGTCCGCCACCGCGGTGACGTGCGGTCTTGCGACCGTATGCATTGCGACCACCCGTGCGGGGGCGCGGCGCGAGAAGGGTCTTTTCCGGCGTCGACTTCGTGATTTCGGAGAAGTCGGAAACGGTCTGGAAACGACGACCTGCGCTGGTGGGCTTCCGTTTGCGAATTGCCATGAGTGTGCTCTGTTCTCTCGGTTCTTCTCGGTCAGCTCTCGAACAACGGGATCTCGTTGCCGGCGGCCAACGTGACGAGGGCGCGCTTGGTGTCCTTGCGGGCGCCAAGGCGATTGGTGCCGCGCGAACGGCGGACCTTGCCCTTGCGGTTCATCGTGTTGACCTTGGCGACCTTGACGCCCCAGATCGCCTCGACTGCGTCGTGGATCTCGGGCTTGCTGGCCGACGGGTCGACTTCGAACGTGTAGACGCCCTGCTCGATCAATGCGTACGACTTCTCGGACACGATCGGCTTCAGGATGATGTCGCGGGGATCCTTCATCACTCGCCGTCCTTTTCTTTGGGAAGGGTCGACTTGGTGAAGACGACCCACTCGTTGCACAGCACGTCGTACGCGTTGAGTTCGTTCGACGAAATCACCTGCGCGTCGTGGAGGTTGCGGAAGCTCTTCTCGACGTTCGCATCGTTCGGGCCGACGACGACGAGCACCGAACCGCTGACACCGAGCGACTTCAGTGCGGCCGATGCCGACTTGGTGCTGGGTGCGGTGAACGACCAGTCGTCGACAACGACGACGCGGTTTTCATTCACGCGATCAGACAAAGCGGATGCGAGCGCGAGCTTGATCATTTTCTTCGGGGTGCGCTGGCCGTACTTGCGCGGCTTGGGTCCGAGAGCAACGGCGCCGCCGCTGTAGTGAGGTGCACGCGTCGAGCCCTGACGTGCGCCGCCGGTGCCCTTCTGCTTGAACGGCTTCTTGCCACCACCGGAAACTTCCGAGCGGGTCTTCGTGCTCTGCGTTCCCGCGCGGCGGTGTGCCAACTGCGCGGTGACGACCTGGTGCATCACCGGAACGTTCGGCTGAACGCCGAAGACCGATGCTGCGAGTTCGATGTTGCCGGAGTCCTTGCCGGCTGCTGTCTTCACGGTTACCGAGGGCATGACTTCACTTCGCCTTCACTGCGTTGCGGACGATGACGACTCCACCGTTCGGGCCGGGAACCGAACCCTTGACGAGCAGCAATCCGCGCTCGAGGTCGGCTTGCACGACTTCCAGGTTCAGGGTCGTGACCTGCTCGTGGCCCATGTGGCCCGCCATGCGCAGACCCTTGAACACGCGACCGGGGAACGAACACGAACCGATCGAACCCGGTGCGCGGTGGTGCTTGTGGTTGCCGTGGCTGGCGCCCTGGCCACCGAAGTTGTGACGCTTCATGCCGCCGGCGAAACCCTTGCCGCGGCTGATGGCGGTGACGTCGACACGCTCACCGGCGACCATTGTCTCGACGGTGATCTCCTGGCCGACTTCGAAACCATCGACGCTGTCGAGACGCAACTCGACAAGACGACGACCCGGCGTCACGCCGGCCTTTTCGAAGTGTCCAACCTCGGCCTTGTTCAGCTTCTTTGCTTCCTTGTGGCCATAGGTGACCTGAACCGCGCTGTAACCATCGCGCTCACCGGTCTTCACCTGGACAATGCGCGCTGGTTCAACGCGCAGCACAGTGACGGGGATAACGCGCTGGTCGTCGCCCCACACTTGTGTCATGCCGACCTTTTCGCCGACGATCGCTTTTTGTGCCATAACGGCAACCCTTTTTCTCGAGGAGTTGACTTGACTTATTCACGCAAATGCTCCGTGCGGCGGGGCCGACGGAGCACTGAGTTCGGTTGTGCCGTGAGGTTCCCGTTGCCGGGCGCACACGGACGTCGATTGAGGGGCGAACGCTATCGGGCCCTCCCCCCTTTTCCCCCCAAGGGTTCTCGGCGCGCGGAGGTGCAGTTTTCGACACGATCCGCGCCCAAAACCCTCAGGGTTCTCGGTGTGTTATGACCCGCTTTTCGCTACCTGACGCACCGAGAAGCGGGACGGGACGACCCGGGATCCGCTAGGTGAGATCAACCGTCGGGAACCGGCCCTCGTCGGGTAAGTCGCCCGGGGCCAGGCCCGCGTCGGGAAATGGCGGCGACGTGGTCCAGGGCCGGTGGGCCCAGCGGGCATCGTCGCCCAAATATCGAAAGCTCACGACCCGCCGTCTCACTAAATGATTTTCAGTACCTGGTGCCGCGTGGAGGGTTCGAAAGTGGAAGGCAACGATGTCCCCGGGCTCTGCCGGACAGACCCGCACCCCCGGATCGGCCCACCAGCGGGTTGGGTCGCCCATCAGTTCGAAACCTTGTGCATTTGTGACGTAGGGCGAGTCATCCCTGAACCGGTTCGGGATGAACCGCCGCCCGGTGGCATGGCTGGCACGCACACAACAGAGGGCGATCGACTCAGGGACGGGATCGAGCGGAACCCAGAGGCTCACGTTGTCGACGCCGTCGATTCCGTAATACGGGTCGTCGTGGTGCCACGGCGTGGGCGTCACGGTTCCGGGTTCCTTCACGAGAACGTGTTCGTGGAAAAAGCGCGGACGACGGGTTCCCATGAGGGCACCCGCAATCGTCGGCAACGGCCCGCTCAAGGCGGCGGCACGAAACTCGTGAATTCGCTGCCAGCTGACGTAGTCGTCGAAGAACCGTCCCCCCGCTCCCTTCGGTGTGTAGTCGTTCGTCCACTCGCTTGGCGCGGCCATGTTCTTTTCGACACCGACGGCAAGCGCGTCGAGCGTGCTCCGCGGCACGACACCTCGCAGGACGACAAAGCCATCACGTCGGTATGACTCGACGTCGGCCTTGCTGACGAGATCGCTCACATGCTCAGGCTATTCATCTTCGATGTGCTTCTCGGTGCGCGGTGTCGCGAAAAACGAGTCGATACGCACCGAGAACCCTCGTTAGTCGTTGGAGGTGTCGCGTTCGACGAGGGTCGCACTGAGCGTGACGGTCTTGCCGCCGCGTTCGACCTTGATCGTGATCGTGTCGCCGGGTTGTGCATCGCGCACGACGGCGATCATTCCGGTGCGTCCCGTGATCGGCACGTTGTTGATCGCGAGCACGACGTCGCCTTCCTCGATCCCCGCCTTCGATGCGGGCGAACCATCTTCGACATTGGCGATGACGGCACCCTGGCCACCATCGGTGCGGTCGGTCAGTCCGACCCCAAGGAAACCCTGCTTGCGCTCGACGCCGTTGGCTTGGTCGCGCAACGTCTCGACGACGCGCAGCACCTCCTCGGTCGAGATGGCGAAGCCGATGTTGTTGGCGGCCGTGCCCATGTCACCACGCGCAACCGCAGTGTTGATACCGACGACCTGCGCCTTGTCGTTGACGAGTGGCCCGCCCGAGTTGCCCGACGAGATCGCGGCATCGGTTTGGATGAGCCTGTCGAGCGCGCCGCTGTCGGTCGTGATGGTACGACCGATTGCCGAGACGATGCCCGACGTGACGCTGGGACCACCGTCGAGGTTGAGCGCGTAACCGATCGCAACGACCGGATCTCCGAGTCGGACCTTCTTCGAGTCGGCGAACACTGCGGCGGTGAGACCCGTCGCGTTGATCTTCACGAGGGCCAGATCGTTCTGTGGATCCGAGGCGAGCACCGTTCCCTTCACGGGTTCGGTTTCGTTCATGAGCCGCACTTGCACCGTCTTCGCACCCTCGACGACGTGGGCATTGGTCAACAACTCACCGTTGGAGTTGATGATGACGCCCGTTCCGACGGATTCACCTTCACCCATCTGGTTCGTCGTCGTCGCGGTGAGTGTCACGACGCTCGGCGCGACAGCGGCGGCGATCTTGCCGATCTGGGTGGTTGCTTCGCTGACCTCATCGCCATCGGTCGGCTCGACGGTCACCAACGTTCCGGTGGTGACCATTTGGTTGTCGTCACGCGTTGCGACGACGCCGATGGCTGCGCCAGCGAGTGCGGAAACGGCGGAAACGAGCGCAAGACCAACGACGCCCAGGCCGCGACGACGCCCACGTGCTGCGGGTTCGACGTCAGGCGTCGGCGACGGCGGTGCAGGTGGCGGAGGCGGCAGCGGCGACTGGATATTGATGGGCGTCCAGCGGGGTTCGATCGTGGGGATCGTTTCGTTCGGATTCGAATCGTTCCAGATGCTCATGAGTTCGTTCTACAACGCAAAGGGCCGGCGCTGCACGCGCCGGCCCTAAGAAGTTCCTAAGAAATTGCTGTTCTGTGTCGAAAAATCAGTTCGACTGGAGCTTGATCTCGATGTCGACACCCGCCGGCAGCTCGATGCGCTGCAGGCTGTCGATCGTCTTCTGGTTCGGGTCGACGATGTCGATGAGCCGCTTGTGGATGCGCATCTCGAAGTGCTCGCGGGAGTCCTTGTCGACGTGTGGTCCACGGATGACGGTGAAGCGGTGCTTGTCGGTCGGCAGCGGGATCGGACCACGGATCGACGCGTTCGTACGCGTCACCGTCTCGACGATCTTGCGCGTCGACTGGTCGATGATCTCGTGGTCGAACGCCTTGAGACGGATGCGGATGCTTTGTGCCATGGTCGTGTCCGTTTCCCTTACTTGATGATCTTCGTGACGCGACCCGCACCCACCGTACGACCACCCTCACGA
>JBBANY010000003.1:42213-57362 GCA_040401695.1 Ilumatobacteraceae bacterium | reverse complement strand
CCTCGCCGAGCGCATCCAGGTCGGTTTGCTGAACGTTCTTGAGGAACGCGACGTGCAGATTCGCGGCTACAAGATCCGCCTGCCGCTCGACGTGGTTCTCGTCGCATCGGCAAACCCCGACGACTACACAAACCGTGGTCGCATCATCACTCCGTTGAAGGATCGTTTCGGCAGCCAGATCCGCACGCACTATCCGCTCGAAATCTCCACCGAGGTCGAGATCATCCGCCAAGAGGCACGACCCGCGTCGAGTGGCGGTGTCGAGGTGCACGTTCCCGCGTTCATGGATGAAGTCATCGCGACCTTCAGCCACCTCGCCCGCGCGAGCAACAACATCAGCCAGCGCAGCGGCGTGTCGGTGCGTCTGTCGGTCAGCAACCACGAGATCATGGTGGCCAACGCCGTGCGTCGCGCATTGCGCGCAGGTGACGTCGTCGTGTCGCCCCGTGTGAGTGACCTCGAGGCCCTTGCTGCCTCGACGTCGGGCAAGGTCGAAGTCGAGGTTCTCGAGGACGGTCGCGAAGGTGCGATCCTCGACCATCTCGTGAAGAGCGCGGTTCTGCAGGTCTACAAGCGTCTCGCGACGCCCGCCACGGTGAACGTCGAGAGCGTGAACGAGGTTCTTGCCGCATTCGAGGGCGGCGTCATCGCCCACACCGGCGAGGACGTGACATCGACCCAGCTGGTCGGATTGCTCGACTCGGTGGCTGCGTTGCGGCCGATCGTCAACGTTTTCACGGGTGGCGACGAATCACCCGCGGTCGTCGCCAGTGCCGTCGAGTTCGTGCTCGAGGGTCTGCATTTGTCGAAGCGGCTGAACAAGGACTCGGCAGGGACGAGCGCGACCTACAGGTCCAAAGCCTGACCTTCGGGCAGTGCGGCAACGAGGCCGGTGACGGTCGAGGTGTCGCCCAGCCAGACGTGTCGTAATTGCACCCCTCCGTCGCGGGTTTCGGCGACGATTGACCGAACGGTGTCGAAGAGGTCGGCGTGTTCGGCATCGGTGGTCGTGTCGGGAACGGCGAGCAGCGACATCTCCATCGGGGTGAAGTGCTCGGCCGTGGCGTACACGCGTTTCACGATGTCGTCACGCCAGCGGCGCAAAGCATCGCCCGACGCGAGGGCCGTCCGATCGGGGAACGACATCGCTATGCCGCCGAAGCCGTGGTCGAGACCGGGAAGTTCACGTGCAACACGTCCGGGGATCTCGAGACGGCCGCGCAACAGCGCATCGCGGAACACGGTGACGACTTCGTTCGTGGCACCCGCGTGTGCAACGTCGAAGCCGAAGTCGATGCGTGCACCAGCAAGAAGCCGAGCGGTGGCAGCGAGGCTGCGTACGAGGCCACCGAAGGCATCCGCAAACTTCGCCTCGTCGGCCACGCCAGGGTCGCGCGTACCGACCCGCCAACCTTCATGGAGCATTGCGACAGGTGTTTCGAAGGGAACCCATCCGGTGGCGATGTCGGCGATGGCGCCCGCGAGCGCGTCCACGTAACGCGGCCAGAACCGCTCGGTTGCTTTCGGGTCGGCGAACGCACCTTCGTTCAGGAACCAACCGGGCAGTCGATTGCCGCACAGAGTGGGCCACACCTCGATGCCCATTGCCGCGACGCGTGCAACGAACTCGGTGAGTTCGTCGATGTACCGTGCGTCGACACGGCCCTCGGTCGGGCAGACATCCGCCCAGTTGACACGTACGCGCAGCGCCGTGACGCCACGCGTGGCGAGTGCGGCAGTGTCGGCGATCGCCGATTCGCGGCGTACCGGGTCGGAGACGAAGGTGGTGCGGACGCCGACGGCTGTCACATCACGAAGGGTGAACGTGTCCAGAGTTCACCCGTGTCGTTGCGGTCGGCGATGACCGGGTCACCCGACAGGGTGTACACCGCGACGGGCTCGCTGAAGCCACGTAGTTCGAGCGGCGCATGCGGGATCGTGCGGACGCCCTCGGGAAGGTCTTCGACCTGGTCGACGGGAATGAGCACTTCGAAAGCGCCCGCGGCGTCGCAGAGGCGGGCGGCGGTGTTGACCGCCGAGCCGATGTAGTCGTCGCCCTCGAAGAGGAGGGCATAGCCCGTGGAAAGACCGATGCGCAGGGTGAGGGGCGCGCACACCGTGGCGGCGCGGCGCTGCAGTTCCATCGAGAAGACCACGGCGTCGGCCTGGTCGACGGCGACGATCATGAGACCGTCACCCAGCCACTTGGCGATCCGAACGCCGCGCTCGGAGGCCACGTCGCGTGCGACAGCCCGGAACGAGGCGAGAAGCTTGCCGGCGGCGTCGTCACCCTGGGTTTCGGTGAAATGGGTGAACCCCGAGAGGTCGACGAAGGCGAAGGTGCGGGGGACGCGCATGCACCTTCAGGTTACGCCAAGTAGGTTCTGTTTCATGTCGACCCGTTTCACCTATTCCCGCTGGGACGGTACGCAAAAGGGTTTCGAACTCGACGCCGATTCGCTTCTCGAGGCGGTCACCGACGACCTGCTGTACCACGGTGATGTCAATAGCGCACTGCGCCGACTCATGCAGCAGGGCACGACCGACCGCAACGGTGAGCGCATCGCCGGACTGCGCGAGATGCTCGACAAGGTGCGTCAGCGCCGCGAGGAAATCCTCGAACGCTCCGACCTCGGTGGCGTGTACAAGGAAATTTCCGACGCGCTCGATGACATCGTCGATGAAGAGCGCCATCAACTCGACCGCAACGTGTCGGATGCCGACGCGAGTGGAGACCAACGTCGTGCCGACAATGCGCGCAATGCCGCCGCAGAGAAGCACATGGAACTCGAGATGCTTCCGTCCGACCTTGCCGGCAAGGTGCGTGGCCTGCAGAACTACAACTTCGAGTCAGCCGAGGCGCAGCAGCGTTTCGAGGAACTGATGGACAAGCTGCGAGAGCAGTTGATGCAGCAGTTCGTCGACCAGATGTCCGGCGCGATGCAGAACATGACCCCCCAGGACATGCAGCGCATGAAGGACATGATGTCGGCCCTGAACGACATGCTCGATCGCCACGCGAACGGTGAGGATCCACGCTTCGACGAGTTCATGTCGGAGTTCGGTGACTTCTTCCCCGAGAAGCCGCAGAACATCGAGGAACTCATCGAACTACTGGCCGAACGCATGGCCCAGATGCAGGCGATGATGAATTCGATGACGCCCGAGCAACGGGCCCAGTTGCAACAACTGTCGGAACAGCTGCTCGGCGACATGGACATGCAGTGGCAGGCCAACCGTCTCGGAGAGCATCTCCAGAACATGGCCCCGCAGGCGGGTTGGGAACGCAGTTACGACTTCCGGGGCGAGCAGCCGATGGGCATGGGTGAGGCCATGCAGGCGATGCAGGAACTGTCGGGTCTCGAGGAACTCGAAAACTTCATGCGCAACGCCACGAATCCGGGCGCGCTGGCCGAGGCCGACATGGACAGGGTGCGCGAACTCCTCGGTGAGAACGCAGCCCAGTCACTCGAACGCCTTGCGCAACTCACGAAGATGCTCGAAGACGAGGGGCTGATCAACCAGACCGAGGGCCGGCTCGAACTGACCCCGAAGGGCCTGCGCAAGATCGGCCAGAACGCCCTGCGCGATCTCTTCAACAAACTGGCGAAGGACAAGATCGGCCAGCACCAGATGCGTGAGTCGGGCGGCGGTCACGAGCGGATGTACGAAACGAAGCAGTACGAATACGGCGACCCGTTCCGTCTCGATCTGCAGCAGACGCTGCGCAATGCCCTGCGTCGGCAGGGGGGTGGCACCCCGGTGCGGCTCGAGCCCGACGACTTCGAGATCGAACGCACCGAGCACGTCACCACGACATCCACCGTGTTGATGATCGACCTGTCGATGTCGATGCCGATGCGCGACAACTTTCTGCCCGCGAAGAAAGTCGCGATGGCACTGCACTCGTTGATCACGTCGCAGTACCCGCGCGACTACATCGGCCTCGTTGGTTTCAGCGAATCCGCCCGCATTCTCACCGCCGCGCAGATTCCATCGGTGTCGTGGGACTTCGTGTACGGCACGAACATGCAGCACGGTTTCATGCTCGCCAGGCAACTGTTGGCGAAACAGCACGGCACGAAGCAGATCATCATGATCACCGACGGTGAGCCGACTGCGCACATCACGCGCAACGGTGACGTGTACTTCAACTATCCGCCCGTACGCGAAACCATCGAGGCGACGCTCGCCGAAGTGATGCGCTGCACGCGCGAGAAGATCGTGATCAACACCTTCATGCTCGACGCAACGAGCGGTCTGCGTTCGTTCATCGAACGGATCACCGAGATGAACCACGGACGTGCGTTCTTCACGACGCCCGAGACGTTGGGTGACTACGTGCTCGTCGACTTCATCGAACACAAGCGCCGGCTCTCGCGGGCTCGTTGAGGCGCAAACCCTTGTGCCACAAGGGTTTCAGAAGGTAGGGGGCACAAAAGTCCCGATTTTTTCGGGCTTGTTGAGGCCATCACATGCGCACTTGCTTATTTTGCAAGGATTTGGCACAATGTCAGCGATGTAATTACAAGCCTGCCATCACAGGCATGCCACAAGTTGGGGGACAGCGTCCGGTCAACACGAGCCAGACGGCGACGGTGGATGTCAGCGAGTGCAGGACGGGAGGCAATCCATGCAATTCCCAGAACACGAATCTGCGGACAATTCAGAGCTCAGCACCGAGCGTGGCTGGCAAGACGAGGCGAACTGCCTCGGCGTCGATCCTGATCTTTTTTTCCCCGAGCGTGGTGCATCCACCCGCGAGGCCAAGGAAGTGTGCCGGGGCTGCGTCGTACGCAACGAGTGTCTCGAATACGCATTGGTCAACGGCGAGAAGTTCGGCATTTGGGGCGGGCTCTCCGAGCGTGAGCGCCGTCGTCTGCGCCGGGCTCGCGCTCAGGCCAACAAAAGAGTCATCTGAGACGCGACTCGACCGTACGGTCGGGTCCAATGTCGAGTTGTGCCCAGCGGGTTTTGTCGTTCATTCGTAGGTGGCGTTCAGTGAGAAGGCCGACCAGTTCGGCACGAACCACGTGCGTTCCCGCCTCGGTCGCTTCGGCCGCAACCGCGTCGTAGGCCCCGGAAACACTGATTTCGTCGGCATCGACGATGTTCATGCTCACCTGCGCCGCACCGCCGACCAGGAACGCGAGCGTGCGCAGCCCCGTTCGCCGAACGCGTGCGGCGATGTCCTTCGCCAACGACAGATCCGGTGACGCGAGGAACACGTTGTAGGCGATCAACACCGGCCGCACGCCGACACACACCGCACCCGCCGTCGGATGAGGGTTGTCGGGTCCGTGGTCGGGCATCAACGTCTTCCACGCGCCTCTTCGGATGTCGGGCAACGTGCGCTCGGGTCCGTAGAGAAACACCGGAAGGTTCAACTCGTCGGCTGCCCACGTCGCGAATTCGTTTCGTGCGGTCAGTGCGTCGTCGGGCGACGAGCCGTCGAGCGCGACGAACGGAACGACGTCGACGACACCGATCCGAGGGTGCACGCCGGAGTGATCAGCGATGTCGAGAAGTTCGACGCAGCGTCGCGTGAGCGCCCGTGGTGCTTCGACGCCGACCAGCGTGAACACGCTGCGGTTGTGGTCGGCATCGGAGTGGATGTCGAGCAGTTGTCCTTCGGGGGTATCCGACACGGCCCCTGCGATACGGGAGACGAGATGGGCGTCCCTGCCTTCGCTCACGTTGACCACGCATTCCAGCACGGCCCTTTTCTACTCGGGCAGATGCGATGGTGGGTTCCGGTGGTAGTTTCTTTGTATGTTCGCTTTTCTCGACGGTCCCGAACTGATCATCGTCGCGGTGATCGTTCTCGTTCTGTTCGGTGGCTCACAGCTGCCGAAACTTGCGAAGAACCTCGGCCAGGCCCAGAAGGAATTCAAAAAAGGTCTTGCCGAAGGCCAGGCCGACGACGCCGACAAGAAGTAATCGCGTCAGGCCGCCCCGTCGCGGCGACGCTTCTTGATGCGCCGACGCTCACGCTCGCTTGCGCCACCCCACACTCCGTGCTCGATTTCTTCGACGAGCGCGTATTCCAGACAGAGGTCCTTCACTTCGCAGCGGCCGCAGATCTTGCGGGCCTTTTCCACGCCGGCACCATCGGAGGGGAAGAAGATCTCGGGAGCGTTGTCGCGGCACAGGCCGAGATCCATCCATTCCGTGGTACGGAAGTTTCCGACGAAGGGGAGTGCGAGCACCGCGATCTGGGTGCGCTGCTTGGTCATGTGTCCTGCTGCTCGGCTCATGTCCCTTCTGACGACGGGGGCGGGACAAAAGTTCCCCGAACCGTCGGGGTCGTCGCGCGGGTAGCCTGAGGTGCCCAGGAGGTACCCCGTGTCCGACATCACCACCAACGAGCCGCCCCGCGCCCATGCCCGCATCGTGTATCTGGGCCCCGTGGCGCCCCACTGGGAGGTCTACGGCGACTACGGCGATCGGACCCTCCTCGAGGAGTTCCGTACCCGGGTCCTCGCCCGCCTCGTCCTCATCACCCGTGACGACCCGCAGTTCCGCCGCAACAGCGAGCGCGTGGCGCGCGATGCAGAGCGCGAACTGATTTCGATCGAGTGGGACCTCGGCACCGTCAGCGCCTGACGGTTCGCTCGGACGTCACCGTCCGTTCACGTCCCCGACAATTCAGGCTCCCCGGATGCTCACCCACCCGCCGTACCTTTCTGGAATCGACGAGCGATTCTTCAACCGAGACCTGAGTTGGCTCGCCTTCAATGAGCGCGTGCTCTCACTCGCCCGTGAGACCGCGATCCCTCTCCTCGAGCGGGTCAAGTTCTGTGCGATTTTTTCCTCGAACCTTGACGAGTTCTTCCAGGTGCGCGTCGCGGGTCTGAAGAACCAGATCGACGACGGAGTGTTGCTGCACGGTGTCGACGGCCGTAGCCCGGACCAGGTGCTTGCCGAAGTGTCGGCCACGGTGCGGCGTCTCGTCGGCGAGCAGGAAGAACTGCTGACGACGGTCGTCCTGCCCGCTCTCGAAACCCACGGCATTCGTCTCGCCACGTGGGGCGATCTCGACGAAGTCACACGCGGGCGCCTGACGACGGAATTCCGCCAACGAATTTTCCCCGTGTTGACGCCGCTCGTCGTCGACCCGGCACACCCGTTCCCGTACATCTCGGGGCTCGCTCTCAGTATCGGTGCGACCGTCGTCGACCCGACGACCGGTGACGAGAAGTTCACGCGAGTGAAGGTGCCGCCGTTGTTGCCACGTCTCATCGAGGTCGATGCGGCGGGAACCTTCATCACCGTCGAGAACGTCATCATCGCCCACTTGGCCGAACTCTACGAGGGTATGGAAGTTCATGATGCGTTCGTCTTCCGTGTCACCCGCGACGCCGACATCGAAGTCGACGACGAGGACGCAGATGATCTGCGCGAGGCGATCGAGGAAGAACTTCGCCGTCGCCGATTCGGTCGGGCGGTGCGGTTGGAGACGGTGGCCGGCGTACCCGCCGATGTTGTCGCTCTGCTCCTCGACGAACTCGAACTCGACGCGACTGACCATTTCGAAAGTCATATTCCGCTCGACCTCACCTGTCTGCAGCGAATCTCCGGCCTGCCGCGGCGCGATCTGCGCGACGAACCCTGGCCGTCGGTGACCGCCGGGCGCATTCTCGCCGCACGGGAAGACGACGAACCGATCTTCAACCTCATCCGACGACGCGATCTCGTCGTGCACCACCCCTACGAGTCGTTCCAAACGTCAACCGAAGCTTTCATCGAAGAAGCGTCGCGCGACCCGCGGGTGCAGTCAATCAAGATGACGCTCTACCGCACGTCGCCCGACAGTGCGATCATGCGCAACTTGATCTCGGCCGCCGAGCGTGGGGTGCAGGTGGTCGTGCTGGTCGAATTGAAGGCACGTTTCGACGAGGCACTGAATCTGAACTGGGCACGACAGCTCGAACGCGCGGGTGTGCACGTGATGTACGGCATCGTTGGTTTGAAGACGCACGCAAAGGTGGCGATGGTCGTGCGCGACGAGCCCGACGGCCTGCGTCGCTATGTTCACTTCGGAACGGGCAATTACAACGCCAAGACTGCGGCGGTGTACGAGGACATCGGCATCTTCACCTGCAACCCGGAACTCGCCGATGACACGACCCGTCTGTTCAACCACCTGACGGGATTCAGCAGGACGAACTGGTACCGCCACCTACTCGTGGCACCGCATTTTCTGCGCCGCGAGATCGTCGACCTCATCCGCCGCGAACGCGACATGGGGGACAAGGGCCTCATTCGCATCAAGGTGAACTCGATCGCCGATGCCGACGTGATCGCCGAGCTGTACGAGGCATCACGGGCGGGGGTGCACATCGAGGTCATCGTGCGCGGGATCTGCATGCTGCGCCCCGGAGTGCCGGGACTGTCCGAAAACATCACGGTCCGCTCGATCCTCGGTCGCTATCTCGAGCACTCGCGCATCTATCACTTCGCCAACGCGGGCGGTCCGGCCAGACCGGCCTGGTACATCGGCTCGGCAGACTTGATGACGCGAAACCTCGACCGCCGTGTCGAGGTATTGACACCCGTGCTGCTGGACAGGCACCGTGCCTGGTTGGAGCAGGCCCTCGGGTATCTGAACGACGACGACACGCCGCACTTCGTGTTGGATGCCGAGGGCGCGTGGCAGCGTCGCGGGCGGCCCGATTTCATCGACGACGCACAGGGTCGGATGTACCGCTGGGCCAAGGTCCAACAGGAACGGCGCGTCGCACATCGACACGATGAAACCGCAGTTTGACGTGTTGTCAAAGTGAATCACGAGCAGTCTCCCCAGTGGACCTAGAGTTAGCAAAGAGAACGGAGAACACTATGGAAGAGCTTCGCAAGGGTTTTCACAGCGAAATCCATGATCTGCGTCAAGGCTTGGCAACGTTGGCTGCTTCGGTCATCGAGGCAATTCCTCGCGCGACGAACGTCTTGTTGGCGAGTGATCTCGAGGGTGCCGAGTACCTGATCCTCACCGATGACGAGATTGATTCCCGCTCCCTCGAACTTGAGGACCGCTGTTACCGGCTGCTTGCCCTGCAGGCGCCCGTCGCCGGTGAACTGCGTCAGCTCATCGCGATCCTGAAGATGATCGGCGAGATCGAACGCAGCGCCGACCTAACTGTGAATATCGCGAAGGCCGCACGTCGTATCTACGGACACAATCTCGACCCAAAACTGCGTGGGATCATCAGCAAGATGGGTGAGCAGGCCCAGCAGCTCTTTACGGCAGCGCTTGACGCTTTTGAAACCGATGATGTTGCGAAGGCGAGCGCACTTGACGACATGGATTCGTATCTCGATGGACTGCAGCGGCAATTTGTCCAAACGATTTTTGAGTGCAACCTAGCGAATACCATCGACTTGCAAGTCGCGATCCAGCTGGCAGTCGTCGCGCGCTTCTACGAGCGCATTGGTGATCACGCCGTGAATATCGGGGAGCGTGTCGTCTACGCGGTCAACGGGTGGCGCCCCGAAGCGAAAGGGGCGGCCCGTCACAAGGCGCGTCTCTCCGGGGATGACACGGACGGTATTCCCTTCCCGAACGATAATCCGAGGTCCTGACCATCGAATCCGTCGTCGCTTTCGTCCTGGGGGTAGTCGCGACGTGTGCTTTAACGGGCTTCGCACGGTCACGGTCACGATCACGAATGCAGTCGTCGGCCAGCGTCGTAGCGCCCGCAGGCGACGCGCAGGCAAAACCCGGGGAAACACACCGTTCGTTCGACTTCGAGGCGGTTCTCAATGCGCTGCCCCTTGGTGTTGTGTTGGCCGCAGGCGATGGGAGTGTTGTTTTTCGGAATCGTGCCGCAACCGCGGTGGTCGGGCTGCGTCATGTCGACCTACTCGTCGACGCCGCCGTCGATCGGCTCGTTCGCCAGACGCTCGAATCGGGGGAGGGCAAGACCGAAACGCTCGAACTCTTCGGACCGCCGCCCCGATTTCTCGTCGTGTCGACCGTCGAACTCGCGGATGTTGTGTGCCTTGCAGTGATCGAAGACGTCAGCGAACGCACACGCATTGATGCTGTGCGGACCGATTTCGTGGCAAACATCAGCCATGAACTGAAGACGCCAGTCGGTGCCATTTCGATTCTCGCTGAGACCCTGCAGGAAGAGTCCGATGTCGAGGTGATCAAGCATCTGTCCACCCAGATGATCAAGGAAGCACACCGGATGTCCGGCACCATCGACGATCTTCTCGAACTTTCCAAGATCGAATTGGACGCTCCGTTGCGTCAGAACAACGTCGACCTTGCACTGCTTGTCAGTGAGGCGGCCGAGCGGCACGCGCGATCAGCCGCAGCGATGGGCGTCGAAATTGCCACCGATATTCCCGATGCACGTTTCATCGTCACGGGTGACCGAACACAACTTCTGTCGGCTGCCTCGAATCTCATCGAAAATGCTGTGAAGTACAGCGAGTCGGGTGACACGGTGACCGTGAGGCTCTTTCGTGAGCCCGGGCGAATCGTGATCGCCGTCGAAGACGAGGGAATCGGAATCCCTCAGGCTGATCTTGATCGGATCTTCGAACGCTTCTATCGCGTTGACAAGGCGCGTGGTCGGGGAACGGGCGGCACGGGCCTCGGGCTCTCGATTGTGCGGCACATCATGGCCCATCATGGCGGCGAAGTGAACGTGGCCTCACGGGAAGGTGAAGGTTCCGTCTTCAGTCTCGTGCTGCCGGCGCAGATCGGTGATAATAAGTGAAGCCCGCATGAACGTAGCATTAGGAAGCACAACACAGACCGTCCTTGTGGTCGAGGATGAAGAGTCATTCATTGAAGCCCTTCAGGTCGGTCTAAAGCGGGAGGGTTTCCGGGTCGAGGTTGCCCGCGATGGCATGCAGGCCCTCGACCTGTTCGATCTCATCAAACCCGATCTCGTGTTGCTCGACGTGATGTTACCCAAGGTGTCGGGCATCGATGTCTGCCGGCAGTTGCGCAAGCGCTCGCAGGTGCCGATCATCATGGTGACAGCCAAGGCCGCCGAGATCGACACCGTCGTTGGGTTGGAAGTGGGAGCCGATGACTACATCACCAAGCCGTACCGTTTGCGTGAACTTGTTGCACGGATGCGAGCCGTCATGCGTCGTGCACCGCTCGATCGCGCGGGTGAACTGACCGAGGGTGCACTCGTCGTCGGTGACGTGCATCTTGACCCCGACCAGCACGAAGTCATCATTCGTGGTGAGCGGGCGTCGTTGCCGTTGAAGGAATTCGAATTGCTTCACATCCTGCTTGCCAACGCCGGACGAGTGCTTCCGCGCGAGACGCTGATCGACAGGGTCTGGGGCAACGACTACGTGGGTGACACGAAGACCCTCGACGTTCATATCAAGCGTCTGCGGGCGAAGATCGAAGACGACCCAGGTGCTCCGCAGAAGATCGTCACGATCCGCGGCCTCGGTTATAAGTACGAGCGCCCGAAGTCCTGAGCCTCCCGCCACGCCGACCTACCATCGGCATGTGTCGAAGCGAACGGGGCAGGCCGACCTTCCACCGCGACCCGCGTTCTTCGTCCTCGCTCGCACGCACGGGCTGATGGTGGCAGGCGAGGCGGTGATGACCGTCGCGCTCGCCGACTCGCTCTTCTTGTCGATCAGTCCCGATGCCGCACGCGGCAAGGTCATTCTCTTCCTTGCACTCAGCCTCGCGCCGTTCGCCGTCGTGGCACCGTTCATCGGTCCCCTCGTCGATCGGATGAAAGGAGGCCGACGCCTCGTCGTCATTCTCGCTGCGGCCTTGCGTGCATTGGTCTCGTTCCTCATGATCGGCCGCATCGACTCGCTGACGCTGTTCCCGTTGGCGTTTGCCGCGTTGGTGTTGTCGAAGACCTACGCGGTCTCGAAGTCCGCGCTCGTGCCCACCGTCGTGCCCGCCGAGCGTGAACTCGTCGATGCGAACAGCAAACTCGGCTTGTTGTCTGGTGTCGTCGGATTCGCGGCCGCGGTGCCCGCCGCCTTGGTGCAACTCGTCTCGCCGAATGCGACATTGGGAATCTCTATTTTCGTTTTCATCGCCGCCGTGCTGTCGGCTTGGCAATTGCCTCGTGACGTGCGAATCGCGACGTCACCTCGCAGTCGTATCGAGATCGAGGAACTTCGGTCGCGGCGGGTACGTCGCGCCGTGGCCGCGATGCGTTTGATGCGAGGTCTGGTGGGACTCATGTTCTTCCATCTCGCGTTCTGGCTGCGTGACCAGAAGGCGGGCACGGTGTGGTTCGGATTCGCCGTGTCTCTTGCGTCGATCGCAACGATGGCGGCCAACGCGGTAGCACCCATCGTGCGGCGCCGTCTGCGCGAGGAGACGATGATCATCGTGGCCCTCGGGGCGGTCGGAGTGGGCGGATTCGTCTGCACCTGGGTTGGTGGTGTCACCGGCGGGGTCATTCTCGCGGCGACCGTCAATGCGTTCGCCGCCACCTGCAAATTGGCGTACGAAGCAGTCGTGCAGTCCGATGCGCCGGATGCGAACCGGGCTCGGGCGTTTGCCTCGTTCGAGACGCAATTCCAACTTGCCTGGGTGGGTGCCGGACTCGTTCCCGTCGTCCTGCGTTTGCCCGGTGAGTTCGGCTTCTTCGTCGTCGGTCTCGTCGGGTGTGTGGGAACGCTGTTGTTCGTGTTGCGGATGCGTGCCGCTAGGCAATTTCGAGGCGGGCGAGCCACAGGCCGGGAGCGTCGACCTCGGCGGGCGTAGGCAGCGCATCGTCACGGTTCAACAAGTCGAGCACGCGTTCGGCAGATGAGCGTTCGACGATCCCGCGGATGAAAGCGCGTCCGCGTTCGACCGTCGCACGCGTGTGGTGGATACCGAGCAGATGCTCGACGAACTTGTCTGCGGGTGACGATTCGATGCGTCGGCGGCGCAGCGCTTCGGTGACTGCGGGGGCGCCACCAAGCAGGCGTTGCGTCACCCCGTCGACGATCCAGTCGACGAGGCCGACCGTGCAGGCCAACAGTGCGTCGACTCGCGGACGCAGTGCTTCTTGTTCGGGTGAGATCACTGCACCGAGCAGCAATGCCGGGTCGGACATCGTCTGTTGGAACGCCGCCATCGGGTTGGACGCGTCGATCTCCGTTCCCGACAGCTTCTCGATGACCGCGTCGGGGTCGGGGGAGAACGCCGAGACGTACGAGTTGACCGCGTCGACCAACGCGGCGCGCAGGTGTGGGGTGGACAACACCGCGTGTGCGGCGAGTTCGTGAACGAGAACCCACATGCGAATGTCGGCAAGCGGCAGGTCCCAGTCACCGGCAAACGAGTCGATGTTGGCGGGAACGACGAGCAATGCCTTGTCGGGGTCGCGCGGGAGTAGCAAGTCGTACTGTCCGAATGCCCGCGCGGCGAGTTGGCCGACCATCGAGCCGACGGTCATGCCGAGCATCATCGGCGCCATTGCCGACATGAGACCGTTCATCATCGATGACATCGGGTCGGCCGACGGGTCGGGTGAAACGTCGGAGGCCGGCCGCTGGGCGAGGGCCGCGGCGAGGTTGTCGAAGACGGGGCGGTAAGCATCGAGGGTGGAATGACACCATTGCGCCGGGGTCACGCACTCGATGCGCGGCTCGCGGGTCTCGACGCCGGCGAGGAAGTCGGCGAGGTGCCGATGTGCAAGCGGGGCAAGGTTTTCACAGGCGATTCGCGCGGCGGGGTCGACGTTGGTGCCGCCCTGGCCGAGCCCGACGTACGCCACCTGACGGGCGATGTCCCAGTTGAGCGGACCCTGCCCGGCGAGCGACTTCATGATGTCGCCGAGAAACGGCATCGCGCCGAAAGGGTTGCCGTCACCGAACGAACCGAACGGAAAGTTCCCCGATGGTGTGTCGTCGTCGGCCATGCCGTGATGATACGACCGTGTCGCCGTCGACGCTGTGTCGTCAGGGCAACTGGGACAACGACATGTCGACCGCTGAAATCGGTACGTATCCCTTGGCGTCGCCACGGCGCGTGAAGAGGCCGACGACTCGTCCGTCGGTGTCCTTGACGGGCGACGCCTCCGCGACGTCGACCGTGAGAACTTCACCCGCGAGCGGGACGAAAGTCTTCGGATCGAAGCTGACCGAGACACCAACGGATGCATCGGTCGGTTTGCTCACGCCAACCGTGACGCGTGAACCGACGGCGGGGGCGACTGTCGAAGTTTCGAGCGCAACCGAAACATCGACTTGTGTGTCGGTGCGAAGCACGGTGATTCCGAGTTCCTCGTCGAAATCCACGACCCGTAGTTGAACCGGCCGCCCGTCGATGTCGACGACGATTGCGCCAGTGTCCCCGCTGGTGACGTCGCCGGTGGTGACGAACAAGTCCTCGGTCCCGTCGTTGACCGCGAGAACGAACCGACCGTCGTCGACGATGAAGAAGCCGGGCGCATCGGTGAGATCGGAGGACGACTTGTCGGGAGTTGCCACTGCGGCGTTGCGTACGAACGGCTGTGCCTCGCGCGGCGCTTCGCGGGGCATCACGAGCGCGACAAGGCCGGCGACGAAGCCGAGACCGAGCATTCCGACGAGGAGGGCGACCAGCGGACTGAGGGGCGGTGCTGAACGTCGGGCATTCGCACGGCGCTGCTGGCCGATCTCGCTCGGATGACGCCACGAGCGTTCGTGCCGGGGCAGCGGCGCAGGGGCCGTCGTCAGGCGCTCGTCGTCGTTCCCCATGATCATGGAAGGTAATTTCCGTCCGGCTCAATTGGTCGTCGGGCTCGAATTCGCGGCACATGGGTACGATTCGAAGCGTGTCAAGTCACCTGCTTCCCGCCGACGGTTCGTCGAACGACTGGGTGGCACTGACCGACCGAACGCTCGATGTCGGCGTTGCATACGAATGGGCGCTGCATCCGTCGTGCGGCGCAGTCGTGGTTTTCTCCGGAACCGTGCGCGACCACGCCGACGGTCGCGACGACGTGACTCACCTCACCTATGAGGCGTACGAAGACAAAGCCATCGCGAGAATGGCCGAGATCATCGTCGAGGCACGCCGCCAATGGCCCGCGATCGTGCGTGTTGCCATGTTGCACCGCGTCGGGCGGCTGTCGCTTCTCGAGTCGTCGGTTCTCGTCGTGGTGTCGTCGCCCCACCGTCCCGAGGCGTTCGAGGCGGGGCGTTTCTGCATCGATGCGTTGAAG
>JBBANY010000003.1:0-42203 GCA_040401695.1 Ilumatobacteraceae bacterium | reverse complement strand
GGCACCGACTGGGGTACCGGCGCACATGACATCGGAAGCGTTCCGCGGTCATGATCGCGACACAGACTGCCGTTGTGGTTTTTGCGTTGCTCGCACTGGGCTGCGGTGCAGCGCTTGCAACGATCCTCTTCCGCCAGCAACGACAGACCGGCATCTACGACGGCATCGAGAACTTCCGCCGTCACATCGATGCGTTGTCACCCGAGGCGCGTCGGAACGTAGTCAGCAAACACGCGCAAACGCGTGGCGGTGACCGCGGCGAACCACGTCTGTAGGTGCGAGCGACCTACACTGGGCGCACATGGCCCGCGACCTTGCTATCGACCTCGGGACGGCGAACACGCTCGTCTACATGAAGGGCCGTGGAATCGTTCTCAACGAACCGTCGGTCATCGCCGTCAACCGCAAGACCAGTGAGGTTCTTGCCACCGGGCACGAAGCGTGGAACATGATCGGGCGTACCCCCGGCTACATCGTTGCCGTCCGTCCTCTGCGTGGCGGGGCGATCACCGACTTCGACATCACCGAGCGAATGATCCGCCTGCTTCTCCAGCGGGTCGGCGTTTCGCGCTTCACCCGACCAAAGGTCGTCATCTGCGTCCCCTCGGCGATCACCGAGGTCGAACGCCGCGCGGTCACCGACGCGACCCGTCGCGCCGGTGCCTCCGACGCACAGTTGATCGAACAGCCGATGGCCGCAGCCATCGGTGCCGAGCTTCCCATCGATGAACCTGTCGGCAACATGGTCATCGACATCGGCGGCGGCACAAGCGAGACGGCAGTCATCAGCCTGGGTGGTGTCGTTGCGCTCGAGGCGATTCGTGTCGGCAGCTTCGACATCGATGCAGCGATCCAGACGTACGTGCGTCGCGAGCACGGCATCGCGATCGGCGAGCGCACCGCCGAAGAAATCAAGATCCAAATCGGAACTGCGGCCCCGATGCCGAACGAGCGCGGCGCACAGGTGCGTGGACGTGACCTCGTCACGGGTCTGCCGAAGAACATCGACCTCACGGCCGAAGAGGTGCGATTCGCTATCGACGAAGTCGTGTCACAAATCGTGCAGTCGGTGACCCGCTGCCTGTCGAAGGTGCCGCCCGAAATGGCGCAGGATTTCCTGCAGCGTGGCATGTATCTCGTCGGCGGCGGTGGGCTTCTGCGCGGCCTGGCCCAGCGCCTCGAACGTGAAACCGACGTGCCCGTGCGGATGTCTCCGATGCCCCTCGAAGCCGTGGTGCTCGGCGCGGGACACTGCGTGGAGAACTACCAGGTCCTGCGCAGCATGTTCATGGGCGCGAGACGCTAGGTCGGCAACAGGGCGCTGACGTCGCCACCCAGATTGAGAACGTAGACGTCGCCCGAAGCGACACTGCGTACGGCGGTCACCGACCCGGCATCGTCGATGAGGCGCACGACCCGTGTCGTCTTCGTTCCGACAACCTTGATGGCGGTGATGCGACCAATGCAGTAGTCGCCGTACACGTACCAACCCACGAGTGCGGACAGCTTCGCGGAGCGCACCTTAGTACCGCCGGAAATCGAACAGCCGTCCTCGCCGTGTTCGTAGACGTGGACCGGGGCGAGGTGGTTCTTTGCGGTTTGATCGTTGTTGAAGCGGACGAATCCCTCGTAGGCGCTCCATCCGAAGTTCGCATTGCGTCCCGACCCTGCAGAAGCGCGCGCGAGGCTGACCTCTTCCCATTTGTCCTGGCCGACGTCGGCAACCCACAGGCTCATTTCGTCGTCGAACTCGAAGCGCCACGGATTGCGCAGGCCGACCGACCAAATTCGCGCGGCTGCAGACCTTTCGTTGCGCGCGAGAGGGTCGACACTGATGATCTTGCCGAGCATCGACGACTTGTCGAGTGCCACGCGTTGGGGGTCGTCGCGCGAGCCGCCATCACCCGTGCCGATGTAGAGACGACCACCGGGGCCGAACGCAAGCCCACCTCCGTTGTGGTTCGCATAGGGCTGTTCCAGGGTGAAGAGCACGGTGCGCGACGCGGGGTCGGCGGTCTTGTTGGCGCGCATGCGATAGCGCGCAACCACGGTGTCGCCGTCGTCATCGGTGTAGTTCACGTAGAGGAAGCGCCCGTTCGGATGGAACACGAGGCCGAGCAGCCCTCGTTCACCCGATGCGCCGGTGCGACCGGTGAGGTCGAGTGCGGTCGACTTTGCTTTCGTCTTCGTGTCGAAACGCACGATCCTGCCGTCCTGTTCGGCGATGTAGAGACCCGTGTCGCCGGACCGCGATGCAATGTCGGTTGGTTTCGCGGCGGTCGTCACTTTGACGAGACGCGCCGTCGGGTCGGTGACCGCGGTGGCATTCGCCGGCGTGGCGCCACCGATGACGATGGCCGCGACGAGCAGCAGAGAACCGCGAAACCTACCCATCGTGGCTGACGCGCGCGAGGCCTTCCTGCACGACGGTGATCGCCAACTGACCGTCTTTCGTGTAGATCGATCCACCGGCGAGACCACGGGCATTCGACGTCGAGATCGAGTACTGGTCGTAGAGCATCCACTCGTCGGCGCGGAACGGTCGGTGGAACCACATCGCGTGGTCGAGGCTGGCCATCTGCACACCCTTCGAGTTCCACGACAGACCGTGCGGCAGGAGAGTGGTGTCGAGCAGCGTGAAGTCGCTCGCGTACGTGGCGATGCACGTGTGCAACACCGGGTCGTCGGGCAGCGTTCCGTCGGCACGCATCCACACACGCTGGCCGAGCGTTGGCACGCCCTCGCGCGAGAACGGGTCGCCGTCGACGTAGCGCAGGTCGATCGGTCGCGGACGGTCGTACCACTCACCGATGATGTGTTTGTACGGCGCCATGCGTGTCTTGAAGTCCGGCAACGTCTCGGGGTCGGCGAGGTGTGCGGGGCCGTTGATCTGGTGGTCGGGGCCCGGTTCGTTCAGATGGAACGACGCTTGCAGGTTGAAGATGACCTGACCGTGCTGGATCGCTACGACGCGCCGCGTGGTGAAACTGCGTCCGTCACGGATGCGGTCGACGTTGTAGAGAATCGGGACCCACGGGTCGCCCGGCCGCAGGAAATAGGCGTGCAGCGAGTGAACGTGGCGATCGGCCTCGACGGTGCGCGCGGCGGCGACGAGGGCCTGTCCGGCCACCTGTCCGCCGAAGACCCTTTGGCGGTTCTCGTCGGGTGACTTGCCGCGAAAGACGTTGACTTCGATGGCTTCGAGGTCGAGAAGATCGATGAGGTCGTCGAGCGCGGATTTCATTGCCCCTCATGTTGTCAGGGCACGGGACCGCACACAACGTGGGGGAGGGGTACCATCGCCCCGTGGCATTACTACCTCTCAACCCCGACGAACTCCTTTCCACTACCCGTGCGGTGCGCAAGCGCCTCGACTTCTCGAAGCCGGTCCCCGATGACGTCGTGCGGGAATGCGTGTCGGCCGCCATGCAGTCGCCATCCGGCAGCAACATGATGACGATGAGTTTCGTCATCGTGCGCGACGAGGCGAAGCGCAAAGCGATCGGCGAGGTGTACAAGAACTGTTACGGCATGTACAAGTCGATGGACGGTGTGTACATCGGTTCCATCGACAAGGGTGACGCCGCTGCAAACCAGCAGCAGAAGCGTTCCGCAGAGTCGGCCGACTTCCTCGGCGAGCACATGGGTGATGCGCCGGTCCTCGTCATCGGTTGCACGCAGGGTGCGCGCCTCGATGGCGCACCGGCGATGATGTCGGCGTCGATGCTGGGAAACATCCTGCCCGGCATGTGGTCGTTCATGTTGGCGGCGCGCGCGCGTGGTCTCGGTACCGCGTGGACGACCGTGCACCTCATGATGGAGCAGCAGGTTGCCGACATCCTCGGTATTCCGTTCGAGACCGTGCAGCAGGTGTGCCTGTCGCCGCTCGCCTACACCAAGGGAACCGACTTCAAACCTGCGGCCCGTCCGCCGGTCGACTCGATCATCCACTGGGACGGTTGGTGATCGATCCCGAACTGCGTCGCCACGCCGTGGCGGCGCGCGGTTTCATGCCGGAAGACGAGGGTGACGCCCTCTTTGATGCGGCGTGCTCGTTGCGCGGAGCCCCGGCGCACGTACCGATGGTCGAAGTTGGGTCGTGGTGCGGTCGCTCGACGGTGTGGCTCGGTGCGGCCGCGCGTCGTATCGGCACGGTGGTGTTCGCGGTCGACCATCATCGTGGCAGCGAGGAGAACCAGCCGGGATGGGAATGGCATGATCCGACCCTCGTCGATGCTGCGACGGGCCTCATCGACACGCTGCCGTTCTTTCGTTCGACCATTGCCGCGGCAGGACTCGAAGACGTCGTGGTTGCGATCGTGGGTGAATCACCCGTCGTTGCCGCGCGGTGGAACACTCCCATTGGGTTTCTCTTCATCGACGGTGGCCACGGGGTAGACCCGGCTCGCGCCGATTACACAAACTGGACCCCGCACGTGATGGTCGGCGGGCTGCTGGCGATTCACGACGTGTTTCCGGATCCGGCCGACGGTGGGCGGCCCCCGTACGAGGACATCTATCTGCCGGCTCTTGCAAGCGGATACTTCGAAGATGTGTCGGCGACGGGAAGTCTGCGCGTGTTGCGCCGTGTGCGCTAGCTAACGGTCGAGAAAGCCGTGGCGGAACAACCGCGAACCGGGCGACGCACCCGTGATTGCGTCGGCAGCGAGAATGATCGCCGCACCGGTGTAGGCGGTGCGCTCGTCTGCAGGAAAAGCGATGCGGTCGGGATAAACGATGCCGGTGAGATACGAGCCGTCGTCACAACGATGCGGCCGTGTCCATGTGAGGAGTTTCACCGCCGTATCGATGTCGCCGAGGGCCGAGTGGGCGAGTGAACACTCGGCGGTTTCGGCGGCGGTGACCCAGGGTTCATCACTGACACAGCGGATGCCGAGGCCATCCATTGCGAACGTGTTCCACAGCGACGCGAGACGATCCTTTGCCTGTGCGCCCTCCATGGTTCCGGTCATGACCGGGTAGTACCAGTCCATCGCCCACCTGTCCTTCGGTTCGAAGGCGGCGAGGTTGGTGCGCACGACGCGGTCGATCGCGTCGGCGGCGCGCAACAGGTGGTCGGGATGGTCGTCGACGAGCGCGGCGAGCATGGCACCGCAACGCAACGCGTGCCTGATCGACGACGAGCCGGTGAGCAGCGCGTAGTCCCACGGTGTGTCATCGGCTTCGCGGGCCCACAGCACGGTGCCATCGGCCCGACGGTGGGCGAGAACCCATTCGAGTGCGGAACTGACGACGGGCCACAGATTCTTCACCGTCGCAAGGTCGCCCGTGCACAACCAGTGGTGCCACAGTCCGGCGGCGACGTACGCGCACACGTTGGTGTCGAGCTTCGCATCCTCGATGTTGCCGTCGGAAAGGTAGTAGTTGTGCCACGCCCCGTCGTCGCGCTGCGTGTCGGCCAACCATTCGTAGGCGTGGCGGGCTTCGTGATGCAGTCCCATGGTGTCGAGCGCCATTGCTGTTTCGACGTGGTTCCACGGATCGCAGTGGCCGCCGTCGAACCAGGGGATCATGCCGTTCGGCAACTGCAGGCGTGCGATCGAGGCCGTGGTCGCACGCAGCTCGTCGTGCGTGATGACGCCGCTGATCGTGAGATCGTGTTTCATCGCGACGCTCCGACCGGTGCGCCGCGGCGCGCGTAGACGACGTAGCTCTTTCCGAGCACGGGACTGAGAACACGCTCGACGACCTTCATGCCACGCGGCTGCTTCACGATGTCCCACTCGAGAAAACGTCGGTAGGCGGCGACGGCGCGATGATCGTTGTTCGACGGGCCGACCGCACACTTCAACCACCAGTACGGGCTGTGCAGTGCGTGTGCGTGGTGCTGGCCGACGATGTCGAAACCCGCGGTACGCAGCTTCGCCTTCAATTCCGTCGCCGAGTAGATGCGGACGTGCCCACCGGGCGATTTCGGCGCGTGGTACTCGTCGGAGAGCATCCAGTTGATCTTTTCGGGGAACCAGGTGGGAACAGTCGCCGCCAGCACGCCGCCCGGTTTCAACACGCGGTGCAGCTCGGCCATTGCCGCACTGTCGGCGTCGATGTGTTCGAGCACCTCGGAGGTGACCACACGATCAAATGTGGCATCGGCGAACGGAAGTCGGGTGGCATCGCCGCGCAGACATGCCACGAAACGATCGGTGGTGATTTCCCCGGCGGCAGCCATCGCGGCGAAGGTGTTGCGGGTGGTGACGACTTCGTCGGCGGCCCAGTCGAGTGCGACGACGCGGGCACCGAGTCGCGCGGCTTCGTAGGCATGGCGCCCGAAACCAGCGCCGGCATCGAGAAACAGTTCACCCGGCGTCAGGCCCAACTTGTCGAAACGCACGGTGAGCATCAGCGTCTCCGCGCGCGGTTGTGCGGCATGTCGAGAACCTCGCGGTACTGCTCGACGGTGAGCGCCGCACAGTGGCGCCAACTCCAGCGCTCGACGACACGCCGACGGCCGTTCGCCCCGACACGTGCGCGCAACTCGGCATCGTCGAGGCCGCGCCGCAGGGCGGCCACCAGCGAGTCGACGTCGCCCGCTTTGCACTGCAGGACGGTGTCACCGTTCGTGCCGGTGACCTCGGGAAGCGCGCCGCCGTCGGTGGCCACGAGACAGATGCCCGTGCACATCGCCTCGATGGCGGGCAGGCTGAAACCTTCGTACAGGCTGGGAACGACGGCGAGTTCGGCCTCGGAGTACAACTCGACGATGCGTTCGTCGGGGACGCCCGACACGAAATCGATTGCGTCGCGCAAACCGAGTGAATCGATGAGGTCGGCGCTCTTGCCGGGTTTGGGCTTGCCGATGATCGTGAGTCGAACGTCGCGCTCGGTGCGCAGTTTCGCCATCGCCTCGAGCAGGTAGGAGAGGCCCTTCAGTGCGACGTCGGCCGATGCCGTCGTGATGAGTCGGCCGGGTTGACGCGTCACGCCTTCGATCGGTTTGAACAGGTCGGGGTCGACTCCGACGGGAACCAAACGCATGCGGTCGAGCGACACGCCCATGTCGTCGTGGATGTCCTTGATCGAGTTCTCGCTGACGACGACGATGCGCGGCATCTTCGAGGCGACCTTGCCCTGCATCTTCACGAACGAGTACCAACGGCTGATACCGAAGCGCTTGTAGCGGCTCTTCGTGTGGCTGAGCTCGAGGGCGCGGTCGCGTGTGATCGGGTGGTGGAGCGTGACGATCGTCGGGATCATCTTCTCGATCTTCAGGATGTCGTCACCAAGGCACTGGTTGTCGTGCACGATGTCGAAGTCGCGAACGCGGGGCTTGAGGGCGCGATAGGCGCGCATGCTGAACGCCTTGGGTTCACCGAAGGTGCCTTTCAGGAATTGCGCTGCCTCGACGATGTTCGGCAGGTTCTTCAATTCCCAATACGCGGGAAAGCGACCCGGGTAGTGGTCGTTGAAGATGTCGAGGCTGGGCAGTTGATGCATCGGCACACGGGGGTCGAGCACCGGATAGGGCTGGCCCCCGAACACCTCGACGTGGTGGCCGAGGTCGACCAAGGCCTTCGTCAGATGGCGGGTGTACACGCCCTGACCACCGACATGCGGTTTGCCCCTGTAGGTGAGGTATGCGATGCGCAACGGCCCGTTCGGGTCTGCCCCCACTGTCATAGAACGAAAAGGCTACCGCCGAGTAGGTTCGCCGCCCCGTTTGCGCGAACGGTAGGAGACCAGTGCAAATGCGCCGAGAAGCGCAATGATCACGGGGGCGTCGCCGAGTCGCGAGTACCACGTGCGTCCGGTGCGCAACGGTACGTCGGCGATGACGACCGCGGCCTCGCCGATGCGCGTGCGCGACACGATGTCACCCTCGGCGCTGATGAAACCCGAGAAGCCCGTCGGTGCGGCCTGCACCACGTAACGGGCCGACTCGATTGCACGCAGACGCGACGAGGCGAGTTGTTGTGTCTGGAGGATCGTTCCGCGGTACGAGGAACCGTTCGTCGGGTTGATGACGAGGGTTGCGCCCTCTTCGACGCCCTCGTTCACGCGGCCCGCGAAGAAGACCTCCCACGAGATCGCGGTGGCAACGCGCACCGTATCGACGTCGTCGCCGCTGATCGTGGGGCCACCCAGGGGAACGTCGAGCAATGCCTTCGACGTGCCGGATACTGCGTCCGTCGGTACCTGGTCGACCGGTGCACCGATCGCGCGCAGAACACCGCGCATCGGGATGTACTCACCGAACGGAACCCGTCGTACCTTGTCGTATCCGTCACCGAGCGCACCATCGGCGCCGATGACGACCTGTTTGTTCGTGAATCGTCCGGGGCCCGCGTCCTCGGTGACGCCGACGAGCACCGGGACCCCGAGACGTTTCGCTTCGTCGGCGATCTCGACGAATTCGGTCGACGTTGCAAAGTCGGCCACGTCGACGACGTTCTCCGGCCATACGACGATGTCGACCTTGTCGGCCGCGGTGATGCCTTTCATCATGTCGAGGTGGCGCAAATGGACGACGCGCGGGTCGGTGTTGATCGCGCGAGTGCCCTGCGGGCCGCCACCCTGAACGACCGCGACACGAACCCGGGGTGAGCCGTCGATGGCGCCGCCCGTCGGCGCGACGGCAACTGCGACGAGCGCTGCGAGTGACATCGCAACGAACCGGCGCTTGCGCGTCGCAAGGTACGTCGCTGCCTGCCACACGAACCACGTGACTCCGATGACGCCGACGACACGGATGAGAGGCAATACGGGGCTCTGGGCCTGTGAAATCGCAAGCGAGGCGAGGGGAACCCCACCGAAGGGCCATGAAAACCGCAGCGCTTCGACCGCGGCATGTGCGAGCGGCTGCAACACGACGTGGCGTTCCGTGCGCCAGACGATGCTCTCGGCCAGGCCGTGGAGCACGGCGAAGAGGATGCAGGCGACGATCCAACCCGGGGCAGAAATGAACCACATCCACGCCGTGGCCGGCAGCAACCAGCCGAGACAAAACACGGCGCCGTGGCCGAACGCACCGCGGCGCGACCCGGCTTCGCGACTGGTCAGGTGAAACCACGCGACACCGATGAAAGCAAGTGGCCACCAACCCCACGGCGGCATCGCGGCGGCGACGCACACGCCCGCGAGAAGCGACTTTGTTCCGCCGCGGGAGACGCGCAGTGTCACGTGGTGCCGGTCGAGGAGCGGCCGACCAACTTGGCGAAGATCACGTAGCGGTAGGCAATCGAGTGCGGGGGATGGCAGGCAAAAATCGTGAGGGTCGCGGCTTTCGTTGGTCGCGTGATCCACATCGCATCGGGGCGCACGATCTGGCGCTTCGTGATGCGGTACTCGAGCGTGCTTTGCCGCTTGCCGCCGATCGTGACGTACACGCGATCACCCACCTGCAACTTGTCGATGTCGCGCATCGGTGCGCCATGGCTGGTGCGGTGACCCGCCACGACGGCATTGCCGGGTTTGCCGGGAAGGGCGGTACCTGGCCACAGGCCGAGACCGCGGGCGAGCGCGTCGTCACGGATTCCGTAGAGCAGTTGGACGTCGACGTCGATCGCGGGGATGCTGACGGTGGCGACGGTACGACCGACGCGAGGTTTCGTGTCGGTGGCGCGCTCGGCGGACGCAGCGCCCGGCGCGAAGGTGACCGCGCTGGTGACGAGCACGACGGCGAGGGTGCCACCAAAGAATCGACGCGCCGCGTGCATGCGGCAATTCTGGCAAGAAAGGCAGGCTCAGCGCGCGGAAATCTGTTCGAAGATCCGTTGCGCCGTGTCGTTTGCCTGCTGAATACAGGCGGGAACACCGATTCCCCTGTAGCTCGCCCCGGCCAGGTGGACGTTCGGCAACTCGGTCGCCAGGTGGGCTTCCACGTGGTCCACACGATCGAAGTGATGCGGGCGGTACTGCGGGAAACTCTCGACCCATCGTGTGAGCCGCACGTTGTCGTCGTTGACGTGGCGATCGAAGTCGACACCGAGGTGCATCTTCAGGTCGGCAAGAACGAACGAGAGCAGTTCGTCATCAGTGTGGTGATGCAGTGGCATCCCGTCACGGCCGAGTGAAACGCGCAGCAGCGCACTGTTGCCGTCGTCGAGGTGCGCCCACTTCTGTGATGCGAAAGAGACGGCGGTGACGAACCTCTGCACGGGCTTCGGCACGAGATAGCCGCTGCCGGTGGCGACGCGGGGCATTGCGCGGCGCGGCACCGCGAGCGCGACCATCACGACGGACGCGTGCTCCCAGGCTGCGAGGAGTCGTGCGGCGTTCGGCGCGGTGTGCGCCAGCCATTCGCCGGTCTTGCGCGCGGGCGCGGCGAGAACGACGTGGTCGCACCGGTGCTCACCGGCAGAGGAGCGAAGGACCACGTCGCCGGTGTCGCGGTCGATGCCGCTGACGTGCGCGTTGACGACGACTTTCGCGCCGGCACGAACGACCGATGCGTGCACCGCGTCGGTGAGCGCCTGCATTCCGCCCATCGGTGCCGCAAACACGGGGTTCTCGGCGCCTGCAGGTGCAGGTTGTGCACGTCGCCGCGCCGAGATCATGAGACTGCGACCTTCGGATGCGAGTTCCTGGAGTTGTGGCATGCCGCGCAGAGAGAAAGAATCGGTGTCTGTCGCGTAGATGCTGCCCACGAGTGGGTCGATCAACATCTCGTGGACCTCGCCACCGAGGCGTTTGCGCATGAACACCCCGAGACAATCGGTGTCCGTCGAAGTGCGCGGCAGCAACGGTTCGAGGCCGGCTCGTAACTTGCCTCGCATCGAAATGAGCCGCGATCGCGCGAGCGGACCGAGTCGGGTCGGCACACCGAGCAGAAGGCTCTCGGGCAGAGGATGAAGTCGACCGCGCCACACCGAAGCATGTGCGACCGCGGGGGACGTCAGCGAACCGCCGAGTCCGACCGCTTCCGCGAGAGCACGCGCCGCCGGCACGCGCAGGAGAAACGCATCGGCTGCTTCATCGACGGCAGCATGGCCCGCGAACGGTGAGGTGCGAATAAGGCCACCAACCCGTTCGGTGGCTTCGAGAATCGTGACGTCGATCCGCGGGTCGAGGGTGAGCAGACGATGTGCGCAGGCGAGGCCGGTGATGCCGCCGCCGACAATGACGACTCGTGTCGGTGTCGAGCCGGTGATCAACCCGCCGCCTCGATCACGCGCCGAGCGAGTGCGGCCATGACCTTGGGGTCGTCGTTGACGCAGGCGATGCGATCAAAGACGAGGCCACGCGACTCGGCGTGCTTCTTCGCCTCGATGTCGAGGTCGAAAAGCACCTCGAGGTGGTCGGCCACGAAGCCGCATGCACACACGAGTACGCCTGCGGGCGGCGCGTCGGACGCGGCGAGCGCATCGATCGCTTCGAGAACGTCGGGGCCGATCCACGGCTCGGGGGTGCGTCCGGCGGATTGCCACGCGATGTCCCACTGTTCGTGTTCGCGCAGGCCGAGGGCGCCCGCGACGGCGACCGCCGTCGAACGCAATTCGTGCGGATACGGATCGCCGCCGTCGATGATGCGCTGGGGCAGCGAATGTGCGGTGAAGAGAACCTTGGTGTTCGCGGGCATCTTCGCGAGGCGTGCGCGCATGTCGTTGGCGAGGAAGTCGATGAACGCAGGTTCCGTCGCCCATGAGTCGATGCCGACCACGCCGATTCCATGTGGCTCCGCAGCCGCGGTCGCGCGACCGACGTACTGTCCGATACTGTAACTCGAGTAGTGCGGGGCAAGAACGAGGCCGACGATTTTCTCCGCCCCGGTGGCGGCAACATCAGCCACTGCTTCTTCGATCATCGGGTGCGCGTGCTTCAGACCGAGCGACACACGGAAGCGGTCCGGTGCCACGTCATCGAGTGCACGTTGGATTGCATCGCGCTGCGCCTCGGTCAACGCCGCGAGAGGCGAGAGACCGCCGATGGCTTCGTATCGCGCCGTGAGCTCGGCAAGCAGTTCGTCGGTCGGTGGACGGCCGCGGCGAATGTCCGTGTAATAGGGAAGGATCTCTTCGCGGCTGCGCGGAGTCCCGTACGCCATGAGGACGACTGAAATCATCGGCGGGTCCTTTCGTGAACGTGTTGCACCACGGCGAGGAGAACGTCGGGGTCGCACTGCGGCGTGACACCGTGGCCGAGGTTGAAGATGTGTCCGGGGTGTCCGGCATTCGCGGCAAGTACCTCGTCGGCAGCGGCAAGTGCTGCATCACGTCCGGCGAGAACGGCGGCGGGGTCTAGATTGCCCTGGAGAACGACATCGCTGCCGACGCGTCGGCGAACCTCGTCGAGGCGTACCGTTTGATCGACGCCCAGCACCGCGGCGCCCGCTGCGTGCATCGCCTCGAGAAGGTGCGAGCAACCGACTCCGAAGTGAATGCCCGCGACATCGGGATGACGACGGAGCAGTTCGGCAAAGAGCACTCGTGTGTGCGGTAGCACGTTGGCACGGTAGGTGTCGACGTCGAGTGCGCCGATCCAGCTGTCGAAGATCTGGAACGCCTTCGCGCCGTGGCGGATCTGCTTGTCGACGAGTTCGACCGCGTGTTGTGTGAGGCGCTCCATCACGTTGCCCCACAAGACGGGCTCGTTGCGCATCATCGCGAAGGTGTTCTCGTAGGTGCGGCTCGGCCGACCCTCGATGAGGTAGCTGGCGACCGTGAAGGGTGCACCGGCGAAGCCGAGCAGTGGAACCTCGAGTTCGTCGACCAAAATGTCGATCGTCTCGAGAACGTAACCCATGTCGGTTTCCGCATCGAGGGGCCGCAAGCGTGCGAGGTCGGCCGTCGTGCGCAGCGGGTGTTGTGCGACGGGGCCCGTGCCCGGCGCGACATCGACGCCGAAACCAACCGCGTGCGACGACAAGACGATGTCGCTGTAGAGAACCGCCGCGTCGACGCCGTAACGACGCACGGGTTGCAAGGTGAACTCCGCCGCCAAGTCGGGGCGTTTGATCGCATCGAGGATGCTGCCCTCGCCGCGCAACGCGCGGTATTCGGGGAGGCTTCGTCCCGCCTGTCGCATGAACCAAACGGGCGTGTACGGGGCGGGCAGTCCGCGCGCAGCAAGAAGAAATGGCGACGAGACGAGCGGAGAAGAGTCGTTGGCCGTGACGGCAGGGGGGACAGCCACGATCGGCAGGTTATCGCTGGGTCTTTTGCGGGGCTAACGGGAACGCGAACGCAGAAGTGCCTCGATGCGCGCAATGCGCGTGCGGGCGGGCGGGTGCGAGGAGAAAATGCGCTCGTGCCGGCTGCGTCCGATCGAAGACCCGTCACGCGCCGCCACGTGCGTCAGGGCTCGTGACAACTGGCGGCCGAATCCGAGCTCGACGACACGACGATCGGCATGAAACTCCGCATCGCGTCCGACGAGATCGTTCAAGCGCTGTGCCGTCACCAACGTCGCGCCGAACAACCACGAGAAACCCCGCATGACCACGTCGAGGGCTCGCGCGATGTGGCGGGCCGCCCCCTCCATAGCCTCGAGCCGACGCAATGGTGAGCGTGCAACCTTGCGCGTGAATTCACCGAGCCGTGCGAACAGCAGAACCGGCAGGCTGAACCATTGTGCGAAGGACAGACCAACGGTGTGTGCGCCGAGGTGGTGACTGAATTCGTGTGCCACGACGCCCAGCAATTCGTCGTCGTCGAGCTTGTCGAGTGCGAACGAACTCACGACAAGTATGTGGCCTCCGCATGCGAATGCATTCACGTCGCTGCTTTCGTCGATTGCGAACACGAAGCGGCGCTTCGGCGTTCGTGCCGCGGCAAGAACCATTCGCGCGGCGGTGTCGAGTCGTCGTCGCTCGTCACGTTCGGGTGTGCGGACACCCAGCATGCGCGTCACGAAGATGCGCTGTGTGGCCGGCAGAAACATCACGACGGAAGCGAGTGCGGCCGTGCCGATGAACGTCAAGTACGAGGTATCGAACGGAATCGCGACAACGACCCAGATGAGGCTCATCGCGGTGAGCCACGCGGGCAACAAAGCAAGCACGGGCACGATCGCGGTGAGGGCCGAGGAATCGATGAAAGTTTTCCGACGCCGCGCCACGCGATCGAGGCTAGACAGTGCCCACTCGCCGTGCTGTCTACACTGACCGAATGAGCGAATCGTCTGTCATGGAAGGCGCCGAGGCGTGGTCGCACGAGGGAACCATCGATGCGGGTGTCGTGGTCGTCCACGGATTCACCGGTAATCCCGGCTCGATGCGTGGCCTTGCCGAAGCGTGCGCGGGGGCCGGGTTCCACGTCGAAATGCCGCGACTCGCCGGACACGGCACGTGTGTCGACGACATGCTGCCGACGCGCTGGGTCGACTGGTGCCGTGATGCGGATGCTGCGTACGCGCGACTTGCATCGCGAACGAAGAACGTCGTCGTCATGGGACTCTCGATGGGTGGCTCGCTCACACTGTGGCTCGCGGCCGAACACCCCGAGACGAAGGGCATCGTCTGTGTGAACCCCGCGACGTACCCGCTCGCTGACGAAATGCTGACGGCGATCCGCGGCATCCTCGACGGTGGTACGGAGGTCATTCCCGGTATCGGCAGCGACATCGCCGACCCTGACGTCACCGAGAACGCGTACCCCGGGACGCCCGTCCGACCACTGTTGTCCTTCATGGACGAAGGGCTCGCGCCTCTTTCGAAGCGGTACGCGTCGACCCGTGTTCCACTCCTTCTCTATACGTCGGTGAACGACCACGTCGTCGACCCCGCGCAAAGCGACCGACTCGCCGATGCGTACGGCGGTCCCGTCGAGCGGGTGACGCTCGAACGCAGCTTCCACGTCGCCACGCAGGACTACGACCGTGGGCTCATCTTCGAGGGTTCGGTCGCCTTCGCTCGACGCGTGACGGGGGTCTGATCCGTGTCGCTCCTCGCGGCGATCTCCAGCCCGTCGTCGAATGCGCTCGAACTCGGCCCGTTGAAGCTCAACGCCTACGGGTTGATGATCGCACTCGGTGTCATCCTCGGTGTTCGCATCGCGGGCAAGGCACTCGAGCGGCGCGGGGCGGGCACGACCGACGACTTCAGCGCCGTTGCGATGTGGGCGGTGCCGGCGGGCGTCATCGGTGCGCGCGCGTATCACGTGATCACCGATTGGGATCGCTTCTCGGGGAATCTCGGAGATGCATTCAAGGTGTGGCAGGGCGGTCTCGGCATCTGGGGAGGCATTGCTCTCGGCGTGCCCGTCGGAATGTGGGCGGCCCGGCGTCGCGGTCTCGACGTTGCGATCATCCTGACGGTCGCCGCACCAGCGATCGCTGCGGCTCAGGCCGTGGGACGCTGGGGCAACTGGTTCAACCAGGAACTCTTCGGTCGGCCGACGGATTTGCCGTGGGCGTTGCGCGTCAGCGATGCAAAGACGCTCGCCGCGGGCTACGACGTCGGAACCACATTCCATCCGACGTTTCTCTACGAATCCGTGTGGTGTGCGCTTTTGTGCCTCGTGTTGTTGGCGGTGAACCGTCGCGACTCGCTGCGTCCGGGTCGCGTGTTCTGGCTGTACGCGGCGGGATACACCGCAATGCGCTTTTTCATCGAGGGTCTGCGCATCGACCGCGCCCATGAAGCCGGCGGGTTGCGACTCAACCAATGGGTTTCACTCGTCGTATTCGTGGTTTCCATCGCCATTTTGACGATTCAGGTTCGGGCGGATCGGCGGGCCGGGTCTAGCGTGGCGACCCATGAGCCCCAGCAATAACCCGCCCTCCGGCAGCGACGTCGTCCTCTTCGACACACCCGCACCCGGGGTCGCCCTTCTCACCCTCAACCGGCCCGATCGAATGAACGCGTGGAACGCCGAACTTTCGGCGCGCTACTTCGGTCTTCTCGAAGACTGCGCGAAGGACGACTCCGTTCGCGCGATCGTCGTGACCGGCGCCGGTCGCGGCTTTTGTGCGGGCGCCGATATGGATGCGCTGCAGTCGATCGGTGGGTCCTCCGACGGTGCGCCGAGCGCCGAGGCCGCATCGGGTTCGCACTTGCAGTCGTTCACGACGACCGTGCCGAAGCCCGTGATCGCCGCGGTCAACGGAGCGTGTGCGGGCATCGGCATGGTGCAGGCGCTTGCCTGTGACATCCGGTTCGCCGCAGCAGGTGCGAAGTTCACGACCGCCTTCGGTCGTCGCGGCCTCATCGCCGAGTACGGCATGAGCTGGTTGTTGCCGCGGCTCGTCGGAACCGCGAACGCGCTCGACCTTCTTCTCTCGGCGCGGGTGGTGCTCGCCGAGGAGGCGCATGCGATGGGAATGGTGAATGCCGTTCTGCCCGCCGACCAACTGCTCGACCACGCCATCGCGTACGCGGCCGACCTCGCCGCAAACGTCTCACCGACGTCGATGGCCGTGATGAAGGAGCAGGTGTATGCCGACTACGCGATGACGCTCGGCGACGCCGAACAGAAAGCATTGCGCCTCATGAAGGAATCCCTGCGTCGGTCGGACTTCAAGGAAGGCGTGGCGAGTTTCCTCGAAAAACGCCCCCCGAATTTCTCCCCCGTGACTCGTTAGCATCCAACGCCGTGTCACAGCGTCTCACTGCCGCCGACGTGGCGAAGGTCGCTCGCCTCGCGCGTTTGAACGTCTCGCCCGAGGAAGTCGAGCGCTACACGCGCCAACTCGACGGAATGCTCGACCACTTTGCCGACATCGACAACCTCGACCTCGCAAGTGTCGAGCCGATGACGCAGCCCTATCCGCTCGTCAACGTGCTGCGCGCCGACGTCGAGCGTCCCTGTCTCGACCGCGACGAAGTTCTCGCGGTCGCACCCGCGGCCGAGGACGGTCGCTTCCGTGTGCCTCCGTCGGGCGGTCTCGATGGCTGAGTTTCCGACCGTCGCATCGATCGCGGCCGACGTCGCTGTGGGTCGCACCACGGCACGCGACGTGCTCGACGCACACCTCGCCCGCATCGATGCGCGCGAGGGTGAAGTGCACGCGTTCAACCTCGTCATGCGCGATCGCGCGATTGCCGTCGCGTCCGACATCGATGATCGGGTGAAGCGCGGTGAGAACCCCGGTCGGCTCGCGGGCGTTCCGATCGCACTCAAGGACAACATGTGCACGCGCGGTGTCGAGACCACGTGTTCGTCACGCATTCTCGAGGGATGGAAGCCGCCGTACGACGCAACGACGGTGCAGAAACTCGCCGCCGAGGGTGCGGTGTTCGTCGGCAAGACGAACCTCGACGAATTCGCGATGGGTTCGAGCACCGAGAACTCCGCCTTCGGCCCGACGCGCAACCCACTCGACACTTCACGTGTGCCGGGCGGCAGCAGTGGTGGCAGTGCGGCCGCGGTCGCCGCGGGCTTCGCAGCGGGCAGCCTGGGTAGCGACACGGGTGGCAGTATTCGTCAACCAGCCGCGCTGTGCGGTCTCGTCGGCGTGAAGCCCACCTACGGCCTCGTCAGCCGTTACGGCCTCGTGGCGTTCGCGAGCAGTCTCGACCAGATCGGTCCCTTCACGCACACCGTCGAAGATGCGGCAATTCTCACCGAGGTGATCGCAGGACACGACCCGATGGACTCGACGAGCATTCCGCAGCCCGCACCCGACCTCGTCGGTGCGCTCGGGGCAGGAGTCAAGGGTCTGCGAATCGGTCGTGTCGCCGATCTTCCGAAGGGTGCCGACCCCGACGTGCTTGCTCGCCTCGATGCAGCGTTCGACGCGCTCGCACGAGCGGGTGCGACGATCGTCGACGTCACGTTGCCGTCACTGTCGTTCGCGCTCACCGCGTACTACCTCATCGCTCCTGCCGAAGCCAGCAGCAATCTCGCGCGTTACGACGGTGTGCGCTACGGTAAACGGGTCGCGGCGGGCGACATCAACACGATGTATGCCGACACGCGCGAAGCCGGTTTCGGCGACGAGGTGAAGCGTCGCATCATGCTCGGCACCTACGCGCTGTCGGCCGGCTACTACGACGCCTACTACGGCAAGGCGCTCAAGGTGCGCCGACTCATCGCCGACGACTTTGCACGCGCCTACACCGACGCCGACGTGATCCTCACGCCCACGTCGCCGTCGGTCGCGTTCCGATTCGGTTCCAAAACCGACGACCCACTCGCGATGTATCTGTGTGACATCTTCACGATTCCGACGAACCTCGCCGGCCACCCTGCGATGAGCGTCCCCTTCGGCACGGGCCAAGACGGCATGCCGGTCGGCGTGCAGGTGCTCGCACCAACCCTCGGCGAGTCGACGATGTTTCGTGTCGCGGCAGAACTCGAGCGTGCGGTATGAGCACCACCGAGAAACTCGACAACGGCCTGCCCGACGGCTGGGAACTCGTCGTCGGCCTGGAAGTGCACGTCGAACTTGCAACGAAGACCAAGTTGTTCAGCGCGTCGCCGAACCGTTTCGGTGACGAGCCCAACACCAACATCGACCCCGTGACGTTGGGTCTGCCGGGGGCCCTTCCCGTGTTGAACGAGCATGCGGTCGAGTTGGCGATGCGCATCGGCCTCGCATTGAACTGCAAGGTGCAGCCGTGCACGTTCCACCGCAAGAACTACTTCTATCCCGACCTGCCGAAGGCGTACCAGATCAGCCAGTACGACCAGCCGCTGAACGTCGACGGCCATCTCATGTTGCCCGGCAACGTACGAATCGACGTCGAGCGTGCGCACCTGGAAGAAGACACCGGCAAGTCGACCCACTTCGGTGGTACCAGCGGCCGCATTCACGGCAGCGAGTATTCGCTCATCGATTTCAACCGGGCCGGAGTTCCGCTCGTCGAAATCGTCTCGCGTCCCGACATCCGCACACCCGAGCAGGCGCGCCAGTACGTGAACGAACTGCGCGCGATTCTCGTCGCCATCGGCGCAAGCGATGCGAAGATGGAAGAAGGCTCGATGCGTTGTGACGCCAACGTCTCGGTGCGTCGCTACGGCGATCCTCTCGGTACGCGCTGTGAAATCAAGAACGTGAACTCGGTGCGATCGCTCGGTCGTGCAATCGAGTACGAGGCGCGCCGTCAAGTCGACATCCTGGAAACCGGCGGATCGATTCGCCAGGAGACGCGTCACTGGGACGATGCCGACGGGCGCACGCACACGCTGCGCACGAAGGAAGACGCCGACGATTATCGCTACTTCCTCGAGCCCGACCTCGTGCCGCTCGCGCCCGATGCCGCATGGGTCGAACGGGTGCGCGCGGCGTTGCCGGTGTTGCCCGCCGCGCGGCGCATCGCGCTCGCGGCGCTCACGGGCGCCGACGTCGAAGGCGAGGCGGTGTCCGTCGTCGTCGAACGCGGACAGGACAACTACGTGAAGGCCGTCATCGATGCGGGTGGCGAGGCAGCACGAGCACTCGTATGGGTGCAGCAAGCGTTCGCAGACGAAGGTGACGCACCGCGACTTCCCGCGAAGGATCTCGCCGCGCTCACCGTGATGGAGCGCGAAGGCAAGCTCACCGCGACGCAGGCAAAGACCGTCCTCGGCGAGATGCTCGCCGCGGGTGGGGGAGACCCTGCGTCGATTGCGTCGTCGAAAGGTTTCGAGGCGCTCGACACGTCCGCCATCGCACGGTTCGTCGACGACGCGATCGCGGCGCAGCCCGATGCATGGGCGAAGTACTGTGCCGGCGAAGAAAAGGCGGCGGGTGCACTCGTCGGGTCCATCATGAAGGCGAGCAAGGGCAAAGCCGACGGCAAGGTCGTCACGGCACTGCTCCAGGAGCGTCGAGGATCGTGAAGCGAACACTCCGTCTTCTGCTTCTCGGATCCGCGTTGGTCGTTGCGGCTTCGTGTGCGGAGAGTGACGCCGGGTCGACCATTCCCGGGTCGAGCATTTCCGGGTCGAGCGTGATCGAGTCGGCATCGAGCGGCTCATCGGCGGCAGCCGACACCTCGAGCACCGTCGGGATGGGCGACTTTGGTTCCCGCTACAACGGTTCGCCGGTCGCCTTCTGGTTCTGGGCGCCATATTGAGGCACCTGCAACGGTGAAGCCCCCTCGGTCGAGGCGGTCAGCAAGAAATGGGCCGGAAAGGTCCAGGTCGTCGGAATCGGCTGGAACGGCACGCAGGACGAGATCGACGGGTTCGTTTCGCGTCACGGCCTGACCTTCACCAACGTCCGCGATCTCGATGGCTCGATTTTTTCCTCTTTTGGGGTCTCCGGCCAGCCCGCATGGGTGTTCCAGGACGCCTCGGGCGATCGTGAAGTTGTGATCGGGGCACCTTCGGGGGCCGAAATCGAGACCCGTCTCGCGGCCCTGGCGGGCTGAGCCGAACCACCCCGTAAACCGCCCAAACCAACCCCCGGCAAACACCGATTGAAAGTTGTGTCACCTGACTGGTCAATAATGGGGTCTCTCATTACCTTGACCCTCACCTGAGAGGGCAAGTCCAGACAAGGGGGCAGTGGTGAGCGTTCGTCGATCAAGAGGAATTTTCTTCACGCTGTGTTTCGTGGGTGTCGTTGCGCTCGGTGCGTGTGGTGGTTCCGATTCGGAATCGAGCGATGCATCGACGTCCGACACTGCGGAGCAGACAACCGACACGAACGCAACGAGTGACACCGTCGCGGAAGATCCCGCCGTGAAGCTCGCTGCGTTCTGCAAGTCGGCGCTCGACAACCAAGGTGGCGCCGACATTTCTCCCGACGATGATCCTGCGGCGATCGCAGAGAAGTTGTCGGCGAACGCAACGGCACTCGCCGAGATGGCATCGGTGGCTCCCGACGAAGTGAAGGCCGACGCCGATGCGGTTGCTGCGGCAGCCAGCAGCATGGCCGAAGCAATCGCGGACGATCCGACTCTGGACAAGTTCAACTCGCTGATCGAGGAATTCGCAACATCGGAAGCCAACACCGCGTCGGCAAACGTGCAGACGTGGGTCAAGGACAACTGTGAGGCCGGGCAATGAGAGGTACATCCATCATGAGGAAACGAATGTTCTTGACCGGAGCCGTTGCGGCTTCGCTCCTGTTGGCTGCGTGCGGAGGTGGTTCATCCGATTCGTCGTCCGAAGAGTCGACGGCATCAACGCGTGTGAAGAACGCCGCGCTGCCGAACAACTCGACTCCCGAAACGACGCCAGGGTCGACTCCCGCATCAACGCCCGCTTCGACGCCTGCGACGACACCAGCATCGACGCCCGAGACGACACCTGAGTCGACGCCCGAGACGACACCCGTCTCGATTCCCGAGGTCACGAAGGTCAAGGACCCGGGCAACTATCAGCCGACCTACCTCGCTACGACCGACGTCGCGGGTTCACCGCGGCCCGCTCTTCCCGCCGAGGCGTCGATCACGACGAATGCGGCAAAGGCCGTCGGCAACGCATACAGGACCGACGCCGACGGCGTGCTCACCGTCAGTGCGGCCGAGTGGACGGGAACCACGACTCCGTTGACTCTTCGTTGGACCGTCAACGGCAAGCCCTGCGACAACTGCGCGTTCCTCTCGTCGTCCGCGAAGAAAGTCGTGAAGGCCTTGCTCGCCGCGAACCTCGCTGGTTCGGGCATCACCGGTATCCGCGGACTCGACCCGACCGCGGTCGGAGTCGGTCGTTACCAAGGCAACGGCTGGGGCTTCGAGGTCCTCATCGGTGACCCTGCTTCGGCCGAGGCACAAAAGACCGGCAACGCGATCCGCGACTGGGCGCTCAATTGCACGGGCGACACCGCATCGACGTGTCGCAACGTAGACCTCGGCATCGGTGAACTGCGCTGGAAGAACCAGATCTGGTCGGTTGCCGACTGCACCTCCGCTCTGCAGAACGGCGGACCGAAGATTCTTCTCGCCGATGCAACCAAGTTGCTGAAGGGGGCGAACGCCGACACGGCGAGCCTCGTGCGCCAACGCGCCGCTATCGATCGGGTGGCGATCGCCACGCCCACTTACCGTCCCGTATTTGCGAGCTCGGGTGACGCCCGGGCTCTCACCGGCTTCGCTTCGACAGGATGTGCGAAATGAGCATGAACAGCTTCAAGAAGTTTGCATTGGTTTCGGCCGCGATCAGTATCGCGATCGTCGACATCACCCCGGTCGGCGCGAGCAGCCCGAACGACTCGACGACGACGACGGCCGCTCCAGCTGCTGAGTCGACGACGACGACCGGTGCGCCGGCCGCCGATTCGACGACCACCACGACACCCGTCGATGGCGCAACGCCGACGACGGTCGCAACCACCGGCGCAACGCCGACCACCGTCCCTGGTCTCAGCAACACGTTGCTCGAGCCACTGCCCAGCAATGCAAAACCCGAGAACATCGACGTCGTGCCGGAGACCACCGCGCCGGCAACAACTCTGCCGCCGGCGACCGCCGGTGCGACGAAGGCCGGTCCCGACCTCATGGCGTCGGCGAACCAGACGAGCGTCGTCACGACCGACCTCAACTCGGTCATCATCGTGCGCCTCTCCAACATGGGCAACGTCGCCGCGGGTCTCGAAGCTCCGATTTCCTTCTCGCTTGCCAAGTTGCCGCGCGGAGTGAAGGTGCTCGAAGTCCAGCCGGTTCTCAACGACAAGTCCGCCATCGGTGACCAGGGCTGGGAGTGCAACGCCACGTCCTGCACGCTCAAGCAAAAGTCCGACACCGGCCTCGTCGGCGGCATCATTCCCGTGTCGGGTGTGGTGCGCGCCGACCTTCGCGTGAACTACGCAGCCGATGCCGAATTGTTCGTGGCGGATGACGCATACACGAACAAGAGCAACGAACTTGCCGACAAGCGTGACATCGCAGGTCTGCAGACTCTTGCGAAGTCGGTGCCGCACATCCTCGTTCGCTCGTCGCTTGCCGGTGACACCTCGTCGGCAAACGACGAGTTCGCCCTCGCAGTCCTCGGTGCGCCGCGTAACGGCGCCGGTAGCAGCCCTGCGGAAGACACCGGCCGTGCGTCGTGCGTCTACGTCGACGGCGAACCGTCGAACAACACTTACCCCGGTGGTCGCTTCAAGGTTGCCTTGCGCATCCTGCCCGTGTGCGACCAGGTCTTCACTGGTGACATCTCTTTCATCGACGTTCTTCCCGCCCAGGTTGGTCTCACCGATGTGAAGATCAGCGGCAATGGCTGGACCTGTGACGACCCCGCCGCGCCGAAGAAGTGCTCGCGCACCGGTGGAGAGGTTCAACCCAGTTTCTTCAGCGACGCGCTCATCATCGAGGGACGTACCTCGAAGACCGCTGCGGTGACCCCGCAACCGTTCACATGGAAGGTGAACTCGGTCAGCAAGGTGAAGGCCGACGGCACGCAACTCGAGGCCCAGGCCACCCTCACTTCGCAGATCAACCAGGCACCCAAGCCCGATCTTCTCGCCAAGGTGATCGCGCGTGACGGCAAGACCAGCATGGTCGCACCCGGTTCGCTCCTCGTCGACGCGAAGGTTCGCTCGGTCAACGGCGTCGGCCAGAACGTCGCCGTGACGGTCGGAGTCCGCAAGGGTCTGACGATTGAAAAGACCGCGGAAGGCTCCGAAGGTTGGACCTGTGCATCAGCCGCAGCCGACCCGGCAGCGGGTGAGGGCGCCACCGCACTCAAGTGCGTGAAGGCCGAACTCCTCGACACCGCCGAAGAGACCGTTGCCTTCAAGTTCACCGCCAACGCCGACACCGAGACCGGTGCCGCGCAGGTGATCAGCGCGGTCACGGCTGAAAACGAGGACTCGGCGAAGGTCGACAACAATCGTTCGGGCCAGACTTTGCTGATTCAGCCGGCTCCCGCGGCGATGCCAGGCATTGTCTTCACGCGCGCCGATGCAAAGGGCGCGACGCAGGCAGTCAGTGACGGCTCGACCACCGAAGTCATCGTTGGCAAGAAGGCCAGCTACGGCATTGCCGTGTCGAACCTCGGTGCCGCACCGATTGCGGCAGGCTCCGTCGTGCGCGTCGAGCAGTACGTATCCGATTTCGCGATCTTCTCCGGCAAGACGGCTCCGAAGACCGCGGGTTACAAGTCCGAACTCGATTCGCAGAAGATTCCCGCAACACCGGGCCAGTGGGCGTGCGTTTCCGGTCAGGGAACGGCTCCTGCGGTTCAGTTGCCCGAGTCGCTCACCGCAGTTGGTGATGCAATCGCCACGCCGACGACTGTCGTCGCCGCCGGCAAGAAGGGCGCAGCGATTCGTTGTGAGCTGACGCTCGCAGCAGCGATCGCACCCGAGGCCCAGACGCCGATCCTCAATCTCACCGTCGAGGCCGACAAGTCGGCCAAGCCCGGCAAGCCCGAGTGGCCGGTGTACGCGTCGTTGCCCGCAGTGAAGACCGCTCCCGTGGCGCGTTACGGCATGGGCGTGACGATCGTGAAGCAGCAGCCGAGACTCAGCGCGGCGATCGCTGCACCGGCGGGACCGCGTCCCGGTGGCAAGGCCGTCGCGCAGTTCAGCGTGAAGAACGACGGCACCGCCGAGTCGAACGCCCAGTCGCTCATCATCAAGACGAGCGGTGGTCGACTGACCGGCGCAAAGGGCGAAGGCTGGGAGTGCGCCGTCGTCGGTGGCTTCATCGCAAAGGGCTTCATCGCCTGTTCGCGCAAGTTGCCGCTGAAGGTCGGTGAAGAGACCAAGTCGGTCGCAGTCGACTATCAGTCGAGCGACCCGAAGGCCAAGACGATGGTGTTGCAGGCGACGTCGATCGTCTCGAACATCTACCGCCAACCCACGGCTAGCACGTCCAGCCAGGAAATCGACCTGCGTGCACCGCTCGGTTTCGCAATCAAGGGGCCGGATGTCATCGTCGACCAGATCGTCGATGCGGCAGGCAAGCGCGTTCCGTCGACGATTCTTCTCACGACGGTCGGCAACGCCGACGGATCGGCGTTCACCTGGAAGCAGCTCTGCACCACGGATGCCGATGTGAAGGCGTCGAAGGGCGCGTGCAAGGCGGTCGCTCCGACAGCCAAGTGGGTGAACAACCCCCCGTCGACCGGCCCGACCGCGAACCTCCTTGCGCCGACGGTGACAAAGGAAGAGACCCTCGTCTTCGAGGCGACTGCGGTCGATGAGTCGGGTACGTCGCACACGGCCCGCGCTTCGGTGCGCGTGCAGCCACTTCCGACGGCGCAGGGTCCCACCGGCAAGGCGGCGAGTGGCAGCGGTTCGTCCGTGCTGCGTCGCGTGCCCAAGCAGTCGGGTCCGAGCGTGCGCGCATTCGCAGCGACCGCTCCGACCTCGGGTGCGGGTGACACATCCGTTCTCACGTCGGCAAACGCCGGCGTCACGGTCAATGCCAACATCTTTGGTGGTTCCACCGTCACCGTCGCCCAGGGTGCCGCTGTCTCGGTGACCGCGGCTGCCGCGGGCGTCGGCGCGGTGTCCTACGCCTGGTCGCAGGCCGCCGGCCCGAACCCGTCGGTGCTCGCATCGGCGACGACGAATACGGCAACGCTCTCGTTCACTGCACCGTCGGCAAACACCACGATCACATTGCGTGTCGTGGCCACCGACTCGCGTGGTGAAAAGGCAACCGACCTCGTCAACGTGGTTGTCGGCACGGGTGGCGCCGCCACCGTCTCGGCGACGATCACCGAGGGTGAGGGTCCGCTGGCCGTCGACACCGCCAAGGCGCTCACGCTGAACGCGACCGCCGCCGGTTCCGGTGCGATCACCTACGCCTGGTCGCAGGTGTCGGGTCCCGCACTCACGCTGAGTGGTACGAACACCGCTGCGGTGTCGATCGCGGCCTCGGCTGCGGTGGGCACTGCCGTCATCCTGGTCACCGCCACCGATGCTGCAGGCGCGGTTGCGACCGACCAGATCACTCTCCAGATGTCGCCGAGTGGCGCGCCGACCCCGTTGTGTGACTTCGTCGAGGCGATCTCGACGAACACGCTCTCGAAGCTCGACGCCACGATCAACTCGATCGGCCTCGGCAGTTTGAACCTCTCGCAGTTCGCGGTGAACTCCGCGACCTGTACCGATAAGTCGAAGGTGTCGTTCTCGAACGCGGGCTTCTCACTCGCCGGCTACCTCACGGTGTCTGGCGCGTCGGGTTCGGTCAGCGCAGCAGGTCTGACGATCCGTTCGGCAACCTTCACCGGTCCCGAGTCATGGGGTTCGCCCGCATTCTCGATCGGTGCGTCCGACCCGGTCGGCCTGTTCATCCCGTTCTCTCGCGCATCGGTCTCGATCGGCGCATTCGAAGGCAAGATCGAGTCCGGCTCGATGCCGTTCCTCAAGCTTCCCGCTGGTTGGACCCCGTCGGCGACGTTGACCTTCAGCGTCGATGCCGAGGGTGGCAAGGCCGTCAGCCTCGAGGCCACGGCAACGGGTCCCGAAAAGAACGGCAAGAAGCCGACTGCTCGCATCGCAGGTGCCGTCGCCACGAACGGAACGTTCGCACTCGACGCATCTCTCGCGAACGGATTCGAACTGTTCGGATCGACGATCGACTTCGCCGGTTCGGTGAAGAAGGAAACGCCGACCTCCGACGTCGCACTGTCGCTCAAGGGCTCGCTCACCGGTGAAATTGCGCTCACCTCGAACGTGAAGATCACCGCGCTGTCGGCCTCGTACGACAAGGGCGGCGCGATCTCGGGTGCCGGCACGATGACGATTGGTTCGGGTGACACAGCACTGATCGTGAAGGCCGACCTCAACTACACCGATGCCAACAATCACTCCTTCGCCGTGACTGCGGCGACAGAGGGTGGCAAGTGGAGCCCGGGCAAGGACATCTCGATCCCGCTCGCCTCGGCATCGGGTTCGTACGTTGCCAAGGACGGCGCGAAGACGATCGACGTGACCGTGGTGGGCGGCGACGTCTCGCCGTTCAGTGGTCTCAAGTTCGTTGCACCCACGATCAAGGCAACGGCGCAGTGCCCCGCAACGGGCGCCTGCGACGTGAAGGTCAACCTCGACTCGGGTGCCGAAGTCACCCTCGGTTCGACGTCGACCACCGGCAAGATCACGGGCGCGGTCGACATCACCGCCAAGACCGCCTCGTTGAAGGCATCGCTCAACAAGATTCCGCTCGTCGCGGGTCTCGACATCAACTCGGCGTCGCTCTCGATCGATTCGACCAACATCGGTGCGGCCAACGCCGCCACCACGGTCACGCTTGCTGGCTCGATGACGGTGTTCGAAAAGACCGTCACGGCATCTGCGGCGTTCTCGAAGACCGGTGTTCTCTTGACCGCCGACCTGCCGGAGCTTGCGCCGTTCGGCGCCAGTGGCCCGGTGTGGAAGCCCGGTCAGCTGAGCTGGTCGTCGGGTCCGATCACCATCACCCCGAAGGTGCCGTCGTTGCCGAACATCAAGTCGGTCAACCTGACACCGAAGGTGCCGCGCCTCAACATGGCAATCGCACTGCCTGACCAAATCAAGGGTCTGGCTTCGGCAACGGTTGCCAACGTCGGCGACATTGCACTCGACGGTGAGGTCGACTTCTCGACCGGCAAGTTCAGCCTTGCCGCATCGCTGTCGAACGACACCATCGATCTTGCCGGCGCAATCAGCCGTGAGAAGACCGGTGATCCGTTCAAGTACAACCTCACCGGCAAGGTGAAGAAGGCGATCGCCCTCACCGACTCGGTGTCGCTCACGACGCTTGACGTCGCATTCGGCAACGCCACCGCGGGTGGTCCGCTCACACTGACGGGCAACGGCTCGGTCGATGTGAAGCTGCCCGACGCGACGGTCGTCACCGTCGCGGGTGCGGTCACCTACAACTCGGCAACCGACTTCACCGTGACAGTGTCGGCCGGTGCGAATGCTCCGTCGTTCGCTGTCGCGGGTGGCGAGGCACTCAGCCTCGGCCAGGCCAGCGGTACGTTCAGGCGCACCGCAACGGGCAGCGTCCTCGACGTCAACCTGTCGACCGCCGGTCCGTGGAAGCCCGTCGGTGGCCTCAGCGTCACCAATGTGTCGGCCAAGGCTTCGGTCACCTGCAACACGGGTGCCAAGTGCGTGCCGGCGTTCGATCTGTCGGGCACGCTCGGCTTCGACCTCGGTATCTCGGGTCTGAACTCGGCGACGATCAGCGGCAAACTCGACGACAAGGGCTTCGCCTTCAGCGCGAAGTTCAACGACCTCGCGTTCAATGCCGACATCAAGTTGGTCGCTCCGACCTTCAGCCTGGTGATTCCGCCGAAGACCAGCACCGACAAGGCTTCGGCCACGCTGTCGGGAACGTTCTCGCTATTCGGCGCGAACCTGAATGCAGCGGTCACGTTCAACTCCTCGGGTGTCCTCCTCACCGGAGACTTCCCGAAGTTCAACTTCCCGAACTCTGACATCGGCTTCGATGGTGGCCAGTTCGCTTGGGCGCTGCGCGCTCCGGGCAGCATCAACTGGACACCGAAGGTTCCGAACTTCCCGACGCTGCCTGCCATCAGCCTGCCCGCCGGAGCACCGCGCCTCGTGTTGTCGATGCCGACTCCCGATGTGGTGAAGCAGTTGTCGGGTAGTGCCAGCCTCACGTTCGGTGCGATCAAGGTCGAGGGCAACATGACCCTTGCGAGCGGTGCGTTCTCGCTGGCCGCGACCTACGACTCGAACGCCACCAACATCACGGGAACGTTCTCGCGTGAAGGAACGGGCAAGAACCTCACATACAACATCACGGCGAAGGTGAAGCAGCCGCTCACCGTCGTCGACGGAGTGAAGGTCACCTCGCTCGATCTCAACTTGAACAACACCACCGGTTCCGTTCAGGCAACGGGCACGGGTGACATTGAGATTTCCACCCCGACAACCCCGATCGTCCTGGGCTTCAACCTGAATTACGTGTCGTCGACCGACTACTCGTTCCAGGTGACGGTCAAGCCGTCGGGCGGTTCTACGTCGTGGTCGCCGTTCCCCGGATTCACCCTGCCACTTGGCAACCTGACGGGCACGATGGTCCGCAAGGACCAGACCCGCACGTTCAGCCTCACGTTCAAGGGCATCACCGACTGGTTCCCGGTCGGCACGGCGGCCGGTCCCGGCGTGCGGGTGAGCGAGCCCGGTGCCGCGGTGACGGCGACCTGTCAGGTGGGCGGCAAGTGCGAACTTGTCTTCACCGCCACGGGCAGGGTCGCAGTCAACGTGGGCCAGGGTTGGACAACGCCCGCGACGCTCACCGGCACGTTCACGAAGGACAGGTCGGAACTGAAGGCCGTGTTCGCCGACCTCCCGGTCACCGCCGGAGTCACGATCAAGGCCCCGACGCTCGCGGTTGCCTATGCAACACAGGGCGGTCTCTCGGCCAGTGTCGCGGGCAGTGCCGACGTTCTCGGCACGACGCTTTCGATGTCGGCGACCTTCTCCGCACAAGGCGTCATCGTTTCGGGTGGAATGAACGACTGGACACCAATCCCGGGCGGCCCGACACTCAGTAGCGCATCGTTCGCGTTCGCGACCTACAACGCGCTCCAGGTGACGTTGCCGAACGCACCGAGCCTCGGCAAGGTCGACATCCCGCTCAACAACCCGACGCTCCTCGCGGGCTTCAAGGTTCCGGGCTGGCTGAAGAACATGGTCAACCAGCCGAACCTCGATGTGGTGCCGGTGACGGTGCCGCTGAAGGACTTGGCAGGCGGCAAGTTGCCGACCCTCAAGATCATGCTCCCGACCCCGTCGAACTGGTTCCTCTTCAAGACGAGCTCGCTGTCGATGCGCTTCGCCGGTTTCGGCGTCGAAATCGGTGGCAGCCCGACCCCGTCGATGAGCCTCATCGGCAACATCGAATTCATCACCGGTTCGGGCCAGGCTCCGATCCCGCTTGAAGTGCGCGGCACGGTCTCGACCACCGCGATTTCGATGGCACTCAGCCTCGGCATCGACACGACGACGGGCAAGCCCTACGAGTGGAAGAACGCGTTCGGAATCAGCGGACTCACGCTGTCCGACGCCGCCATCCAGGTCGGCATCAACTTTGCAACCACGCCGTTCCCGCTGCCGACCATCGGCATCGCGGCAACCGCTCAGTTGCCTGATGCGTGGAAGAAGCCGCTCGGCATGGAGGCCGGTGTTGCGGTTCGTCTGATGGCGAACATCGACGTGACCAAGCCCTGCTTCCAGTTCAAGGCCGGCACGCTCGGCAGTGACGGTCGAACCATTTCGAACGGCACGGCCAAGGTGATCAACGTGGGCAGCGGGGTCCTGACCTCGACGTTCATGGACCTCACCATCGCGCCGCTTGGTTGCCAGATCGGCAACCAGGTCCTTGATCCGGGCATTTCGGTCGGCTTCTCGGGCACGGTGCTCGGCACTCCGGTCGACGTTCGCGCGAAGATCGGCACCAATCCGTTCTCGCTCGACGCGAGCCTCGCAATCGGTGCTTTCAAGGCCGGCGGCGTGCAAGTCGACGAGACGAAGTTGCAGATCAAGGTTTCGCCGACCGAGTCGTTCGTCGCCTTCTCGGGTGGAATCACGATCGGAAGCACGAGAGTCGCGGTCAGCGGCAACATCGGTTACAACATCACCGATGGTCCGTGGGTCGACCTCACGGGCAGTGTCGACAACCTGAGCATCGTCCCCGGTTTCCTCGAGATCCGCTCGGCGGCCGTCCGTGTGAACGTGCGTCCGAAGAACGGCTTCGCGGAAGTCCAGGCAAGAGGCAACTTCACCTTCCTTGGTGACGTCACGCAGGTCGACTTCGCGATGTCGATGTCGAACTTCAAGTTGCAGACGTTGAAGGCGAACATCCGCGCAGTCCGAACGATTGCCGGCGTCGTGCGAATCGACGGCACCTTCTCGATCGACTACAGGGATGGTCAGTTCCCGACGCTCGCATTCGATGCGACGGGTTCGGTGGCCGGTTACGACTTCGGTCGGGTGACCGGCGTTGTCGATCGCAACCAGGTCAAGATCACCGGCACCATCTCCGTGGGCGGCGTCTTCAGTGCGCAACTCACCGGTCAGGTCGTCTGGGCCGCTGGTGCGGGCATCACCATCGTCAACCGCGACGGCCAGACCGTCACGGCGGCGGCTGGTGACTTCCGCGTCGGAGCCGACAACATCAGCATCAACCTCGGTGGATTTGCCGCCAGCGGTTCGGTGCTCGTGGGCCGCGCGAGCGGCGTCGCCTACGCGCGCTTCAACGCGTCGTTTGCGATCGGCTCGGGCAACATCGGTGGCAACCTCAGCGTCAGTGGTGACTTCGGCACCGACGGCAACTTCCGGTTCAACGGCAGCGGCAACCTGAACCTCGTCGGGTTCAGTGCCGCCGTCAGCGTGAGCGGCAGCAAATCGGGAGCCAACTGGGCCTTTGCTCTGTCGACCAACATCCAGGTCCTGGGTGCGGTCAACGTCGGCTTCAGCGGTAACTTCTCGCGCACCAACAACGCCTTCCGATTCACGATGACCGGCAACGCCTCGTTGTCGGCAGCGGGTGTTGCAGCCAGCGGTACGTTCACCATCTCGAACGAACCGGGTCGCGAAGGAATGTCGGCAGCGGTCACTCTTGCGGTTCCGGGTATCACCGGTAGCGGCTCGATCGCCATCAACGCAGATGGCACCTTCGACGCCAGCTTCGGTGTCTCCGTCTCGCTCGGCATCGTCCGTGCGGGTGGCACCTTGAAGATGGGCAACGTCGCCTACTGGAACGGCCAGCGCTACCGCGGTGGCACGTACTTCAGCGTGTCGGGTTACTTCGAGACCTCCGGTATCGGGTTCTCGTTCGCGGGCAACATCAACGCGAACGGCAGCTTCGACTTCTCGGTCAACTCGGGCTTCACCTGGAACTCGGGCGAAGTCAACCTGCTCGTCGTCAAGTTGCGCCTGTCGGCCAGCGTCAACGCATCGCTGCGCATCTACAGCTGGTCGCCGTACTTCTCGTTCAGTGCGAGCGGCACGGTCAGCGTCCAAGGTTCGCGCTACTACATCAACGCGGGTTGCCGCGCATGGAAGCCCAAGTGCTGGTGGAACGACGGTTGGACCGGCTGGTCGAACTGGGTGAGCCTCGGTCTCGGCTTCTCGGTCAACCCGACCAGCATCTGGGTCGACTACGACGGACGCCGATACGGCATCCGGTGATCCGAACCCACACAGGTAGTCGCACAGCGCGGCTGTCGGTGCTGGCACTTCTGGTGCTGGCGTCGGCAGCCGCGCTCGGCTGTTCGGGTGCCGGCGGCGAATCGCTCGAACCGGTCGTTCCTGACGCCTTGCCCACCTTCGTCGAGAAGGGCGCGCAGGTTGGCTTCGTCGACTCCCAGGGCGTGCGCAACGACACTGCGAATTGCCTCTTCAGTGAGTCGAACCTCAAGCCACTGTTTCCCGACATCAAAGAAGCCGGAGTTGCTTCCGGTCTGCGTTTCAACCAGTGCGTGCCCGAACGTATGACATCGGGTGCCGCCGCGGTCGACGTCGACGCCGATGGTGACGACGACGTCGTCTTCACACGCCTCACCGGACACCCGCTGCTCTATCTCAACGAGAGCACGCCGGGTGAGCCGAAGTTCGTCGAATCGAGCGAGGGCTCGGGGCTCGACCTCGTCGACGGCGCAACGAATGGCGTCGGTTATGCCGACATCGACAACGACGGCGACAAGGACGTGGCGCTCACGGGTGTCGCATCCCGTCAGATGTATCTGTTGATCAACGATGGCACCGGCAAGTTCACCGAAGAAGCGGTGCCGCGCGGTGTCGCCATGATCGACAAGGAACCCCACGCCGGCCAGGGTGTGTCGTTCGGTGACTACGACCTGGATGGTTGGCTCGACATGCACGTGAACGAATGGCAATCGTCGATCGTGGCCAAACTCGGGGTTCCGTCGCACTCGCGGCTGTTCCGCAATCTCGGCGCCGACGGCAAACCCGGTGTCTTCGAAGATGTCACCGAATCCGCAGGTGCAAAGGTCGACTCGGTGGTCGACACGACATGGACCTTCAGCTCCATCTTCACCGACTTCGACGGCGACCGTTATCCCGACCTTGCGGTCGTCGCCGACTTCAACACCACCAAGTTCTTCTGGAACAACGGCGACGGCACGTTCACGAACGGCACCTACGACGCCAACCTCGGTGGTGAGGAAAACGGAATGGGTCTCGCGGTCGACTTCCACGGCCCTGACCAGCAGCCCGCCCTCTTCATCACGTCGATCAAGTCCCTGAACGACTGTGCCGACGACAGTGGTCTCGTCGGTACGGGGAATCGTCTCTACGTGTACGAGGGTGACCGGAAGTTCGCCGACGTCACCGATCGCGCCGGCGTGCGCGACGGTGGTTGGGGCTGGGGAGCGAGCTTCATCGATGCCACGAACTCCGGTGCGCACGACCTGGTACAGGCCTCCGGTATCGACGAACCCTGGACGAACCCAGCGGGATGTCACGCACAAGACCCTGTCATGTACTGGCGCAACGATGGAAGCGACAGCTTCGACGAAGTGGCGACACAGGTGGGCGTCGTCGAGGCAAAACCAAGCAAGGCCACCGTGGTGTTCGACGCCGACAACGATGGTCGTATGGACATTCTCGTGACCCGAGACGCCGAAACCCCGGTGTTCTTCCACAACGTCACGCCGACGGTCGGCCGCCACGTCGACCTGCGGGTGTCCGGAACGCGCAGCAATCGTGACGCGCTCGGCGCGATCGTGTCGGTGATGCCAACGCCCGACAGTCCGACGAAGAAGTATCTCGTCGGCACCACGGGTACCTACCTCTCGCAGGACGCGTCTCTCTTGCGCATCGGCCTCGGCGGGGGAGCGGATCCCGTGCATCGCATCGAGGTGTACTTTCCCCTCAGCGACGAGACGGTCGTTCTCACCAACGTCGGACGCAACACGAAGGTTGCAGTCGTCGAACCCGACGGCACAACGGCGGCAGGCTCATGAACCATCGCATCGGCTCGGCACTTGCCGTCGTCGCGCTTGTGTGCGGCCTCGCGGGTTGTGGCGGTGGTGATCCAAGCGCGACCAAACCGGCAGACTCACCGACCGTTGAATCCGCAGCGTGCGAGCCCGCACCGCGCGCCAGGTGCCGTGGCGCCGACCTGTCGAACGCCGATCTCTCCGAGCGCGATCTGTCGGGCAGCGACTTGCGCTCGGCGAATCTGGCAGGAGCCAACCTCGCGGGCACGAACCTCACCGATGCGAACCTGATCGGTGCCGACCTGTCGGGAGCGGATCTCTCGGATGCTGCACTGGTGCGTGCGGCATTGGACGACGCGGTGTTCGTCAATGCGAATCTCACACGCGCCCGGTTGACGAGCGCGAAAGCGACCAAGACGGATCTCGAAGGCGCGGTCATGATCGATGTTTTTGCCACCGATGCCAACTTCACGGGTGCGACCGGCGGCGACTTCTCACAGCTTTTCACCTGCAATACGACCATGCCCGACGGTGAAGTGGCGGCACCGTCGTGTTGAGGTCGACGAAGTTGTGCATTGTTGCGCTGTTGGTGACGATCGGTGTGGTTGCAACACACGCGTCGGCCGGGGCAAATTCGGTGGTGCCGCGCGGCACGGCCGAGGTGTCGGGCGTGTTGACCGAGTTGGCACCGTTGATTGCCCGCAATCGCCAGGGTCCCACGCGTGCGAGCCGACTCTACGGAATCATCGGCTATGCGATGTTGGCTGCCTCGGGTGCGCAGGTCGCATTCACACGGTCCATCAACGAACCGGTCGAACTGCCCGATCCGCCTTCCGGACTCGACGATGCGATCGCCGCCGTGGCCGCAGGAACGACGGCGGTACGCAAACTCATGCCGACACAACTCGACCGCACCACCTATGCCGAACTGCGCGACAAATGGCTGTCCGGACTCTTGGCAAGCGCACCCGAAGGTACCGATGTGCGGGCGAGCGTGGCGCGGGGCGCGTCAGCCGTCGCGGCCGTCTTGGCACGTGCGAAAGGCGACGGCCTGGATGAGGCGCTGAAGGTGAAGTACACCGCGCCCGAAGCGGCGGGCGCGTGGGCTCCGACACCCCCGGGGTTTCAGGGTGCGATCGACCCGGGATGGGGAACGTTGCGCACGTACCTACCGTCGACGACGACGTGCAGTTTGCCGGCGCCGCCACGCTCGAATGATGCGGCAAATCCCTTCGGTGAGGCCGCGACCGAAGTCGCTGATGTCGTCGCGTCGTTGACAGACGAACAAAAGATGATTGCCCGCTTCTGGGATGACAGCCGGGGACGCAGCAGTACGCCATCGGGTCACTGGGTCGAGATCGCTGCACGTGCCGCCGAGGCGACTTCGTTGCCGGCAACCGAGACGATTGGGCTCTTCGGTGCGATGACGATGGCATTGGCCGATGGCGTCATTGCGAATTGGCGCGAAAAATACAGATGGTCGGTCGAACGTCCCGTCACGGTTGTCGCACGCACCGACCCCGAATGGAACTCGTACCTCACGACGCCTGCATTCCCCGAGTACCCGTCGGGGCACTCGACGATCTCACGCGTCGCTTCCGACATTCTCACGTCGACGATCGGGGAGTGGTCGTTCACCGACCCCGGCTGGGGTCTGGCGCCCGGTTCGCGCAAGAAGTTCGAGATCGAGCCTCGTTCGTTCGCCTCATTCCGAGCGGCCGCCGACGAGGCCGGTGAGTCGCGCGTCTTGGGCGGAATCCACTATGCGTTCAGCATCGAGGCAGGGGCGCAACTCGGCACCTGTGTCGCTGCGAATTTCTTTGCAGAGTATGAGGAATAACGGTTCGAGAAGTCAGCAAACCGGGCGGGGCGACGTGAATAAGTCACTGTTCCTGCCATAAAATTCACTCATGACGACTGGGTTGCGCCGACGCCTCACGGCGGCTGGATTGGCGTTCTGCCTCGTCGCGTTGGCCGCATGCGGTGGCGGTGGAGGTTCCTCGTCGGGTGGTGGCGATGGTGCCGGGGCTGCAACGAATGCGGCTCCCGCCCCCGACGGAGCTGTCGCAACAAAAATGCAACCTCAATTGAACGGGTGGGCCTTCCCGAACTTTCCGTCGGCCACGTTCCCTGATCTCAACTTCGACACCGCCGACCTCGTGTCGATGTTCGGTTCCGGCCCGGCAGTGTGCGTCGACGGCGTCGCCGATCCGTGCACGCTCACCGCCGAGGCAGCGGCATGGGCACGCATGGTGAACCAGGCGCGTGCGACGGGTCACTGTGAAGGGTTGGTTGCACTTGCCTCGGCACGTTTCAACAAAGCCGAGCTTCCGGAAACCGTGAAGCTGCCTTCGCAAGAAGACGAGATCCGCGCGGTGATGCGTGCCTTCGCGACCCAATTCGTTCCCGAGGTGCAGGACTCCATCCAAAAGTGGACGAAGGCGTCGCTCTCCGAGAAAGTCGATGAGCTGAAGAGGTCGTTCGCTGCGGACAAGCTGCAGTACACGCTCGGTGTGTATGTCGAGTCGGGTGGCCATGCGGTCCTTCCGTATGCGATCGAGTATCCGACCCCCGACGTCGTTCGCATCATGGTGTACGACTCGAACTGGCCCGGACGCAACCGTTATGTCGACGTCGACCTTGCCAACGACAAGTGGTCGTTCTCGTTCGCGGGTGACGATCCTGCAAACGATCCGAATCTCTGGTCCGGCGGTTCCGGCGACATGGACCTCACGCCCTTCGAGGCGCGTGAAGGAACTTGCCCATTCTGTGGTGACGATACGAAGGTGCAGGCCACGACGATGCTCGTGCGCACCGAGAATCTCGACTGGGCGGTTGAAACCCCGGCGGGCGCGGTGTCACCGACGCAGGCAACGAACGGTGACGGCGCCGCGGCACGGCCGGTGAAGGGCAGCGTGGTCATCACGCGTCTTTCGCCACGTGCAACCGCACGTTCGTCGTACGACTTCATGATCACGATCCCGAACGACGTCCTCGAAAATGGTGGATCGAGTGCGGCGACGGACGTGACGAAACCGGGTCTGTCACCGACGCGGGTCGATGCGTTCGTGAGCGACGGCCAGGGGCCGAAAATCATTTCGCCAACGACGACGGCTGTCCCCGCACCGACCACGACCGCGCCGGCATCGGCCGGCTCGCGCGCCAAGCTGCTGTTCGGTGGCGCGGCTTCGGTGTTTGCCGTGACTCCCGGTGGCGTCGCACAATTCTCGACACCCGGATCCAAGGACAAGCCCGTCGAGGTGGGGGCCCGATCGATCAAGTCGAACGATCCAAATGTCGACCTCACGTTCGCGGCGGGGAACCTCGTCGCCAATGCATCCGGACCCACGGCTGAACTCGGCGCAAGTGACGAGGGGACTCTCGCGGTTCAAGTCACCACATCCACGGGTGAGGTCATTCAGCAGCAGGTGACGCCCGAAAGTCCTGCGGTTCAGGTGAAGGCCGACGAGACCGGTGGCGTGACGGTGCTCGAGGCGACAGCCACCGGCGAGGTTCAAAAGACCGAGATCGCAGCCGACGGAACAAAGACCAAGACAATCGTCGCTGCATCCGAACTGAACCTCAACAAGGTGGAAGTCGAACTGCCCCCTGCGCTCGAGAGCAAGGCCATCGAAGCGCTGCCGAAACTCGAGGACCGCAACCTCAACAACCCGAATTACAAGGCGGACGAGGCCTACGTTGCGCCGACGACGACCGTGCCGTCGGCTGCTGGCGCAAAAGAGATTGCATCGGCTTCGACGACGTCGGTCCCGAAGGGCGAAACCGCATCGACGGTGCAGACCAGAAACGCAGCGTTGCCGAACGCCACCACGACCACGGCTGAAGCTCGCCCGGGTTCGGCGCCGACCACGACGAACCCGCGGTCGGTCAGCGCAGCCGGCGCCACTCCGACGACGGTCGCAGCCGTACAGAAGCCGACACTCACCAACTTCCGCATCACCACCAAGACGTTCGGAGATGATGCGTTCACGCTCGACCCACCCGACTCGAACAGCCCCGGGGGCTTCCGTTACTCGTCGAGCAAGACCGATGTCGCAACGGTGAATGCAACGACCGGTCGCGTCACGATCGTCGGCGCCGGCTCGACGGTGATCACCGCCACGCAGGCAGCCGCGCGAGGTTTCGAGGCGGGCACCATCACGGCGACATTGATCGTCGGCAAGGCGACACCCGAAAACGCTGCGCTGAAGGACATCACGAAGACGTTCGGCGACGACTCGTTCGTCATCGCGAAGCCCACCTCGACCTCGACGGGTGCGTTCACCTTCACGAGCAGCGACGAAGATGTGGTCAAGCAATCGAAGACAACCGGCCGTTGGATCATCTCCGGTGCCGGCAAGGCAACGATCACCGTCGCACAGGCGGCAACCGACGACTTTATTGCCGTCAGCGACTCGATGGTCGTGACCGTCCGCAAGGGGACGCCGGAACTGACCGCCCCGGCCGACGTCTCCAAGGCGTTCCTCGACGCCGACTTCGACTTGCCGAAGCCGGGATCGGCGAGCCGGGGTGGGTTCACGTACACCTCTTCCGACAGCAACATTGTGAGCATCACGGGAGCCAAGGCGTCGGTCAAGGCTGCCGGAACGGTGACCATCACAGCGTCGCAAGCGACGACCACCGACTGGGTTGCGGCCAGCACAACGTTCAAGGTCGTGGTCGCCGCAACTGCCCCGACTCTCTCGGAATTCTCCGACGTGACGAAGACATTCGGTGATGCAGCATTCGACATGCCAGCACCGAAGTCGAACTCGACGGGTGCGATCACGTTCAAGTCGAGCGATGACAAGGTCGTCACAGTCGGTGAGAAGGACGGCAAGGTCTCGATCATCGGAGCCGGCACGGCGACGATCACAGCGTCGCAAGCCGCGACATCGGGCTTCTCGGTTGGCTCGATCAGCGCAAAGGTGACGGTCGCAAAGGCATCACCGAAGATTTCCGACCTCTTGGTCGCCGACAAGGCCTACGGCGATGCCGACTTCACCCTGAAGCCGACCTCGACGAGCGGTGCCACGTTTGCGTACTCGACCGACAAGGCGAGTGTCTTCAACGTCGATGCCAAGACGGGTTTGGCGAAGATCGTCGGTGTCGGTACCGCCACGTTGACAGCCAAGCAGGAATCATCGGCGAACTACGAGGCGGGGTCTGTTGCCGTCAGCGTCACCGTGTCGAAGGGGAAACCCATCTACTCGTGGACGATTGCCAACAAGACCTTCGGCGACGCGGCGTTCGATCTCAACGCACCGACATCGAGTTCGACGGGCGCAATCACTTACACGGTCGATGACGCAACCATCGCGACCGTCACCGCTGGCGGACGGGTGACGATACTCACGGCTGGTACGGCCACGATCACAGCGACCCAGGTTGCGACCGATCTCCACGTTGCCGCCACTACGACAGCGAAACTGACGATCGACAAGCAGGCACCGACTCTCGGCACTTTCACGATTCCCGTCAAGACTTTCGGTGACGGCCAGTTCACACTCACGGCTCCTTCTTCGCCGTCCACCGGCACGTTCACCTTCGAGAGCGTCGACCCGACGTCAACCGTCGCCACCGTCGCATCCAACGGTCAAGTCACGATCACGGCCGCAGGCACCCTGCAGATTCGGGCCCGGCAGGCAACGACAGTGAACTACTCGGCGGCCTCGATCGTGGCCACGCTGACCGTCAACCGCGCGACGCAACAGGGCGTTCAGACGACAGGTCTCGTCGCCAAGTGGTCCTTCGACTCGGCAAACACTCTCGGTGTGAACTCCGCTGGAACGGGCGACCTGTCACAAACCGGGGGCCCCACTTGGACGTCATCGGGCAAAGTGGGCGGAGCGCTGTCACTCAATGGCTCAGGTGCGTATCTCGAGCGCACGACCGGCACGATCGCTGGACTGCCGACCGGGAACTCCTCTTACACCATCGCAGCATGGATCAAACCCTCGGCATTCGGTCAGCGCGGAATCGTGGGCTGGGGAAACTACGGAGCGGGCAATCAGAACAACGCATTCCGCCTGCACAGCGACGGTGGGCTCCACAACTATTGGTGGGGTAACGACCTCGTCATGCCGGGACGACCGAACGACATTTCGATCAACGGTCCATGGGCACACGTCGTGGCAACATACGACGGCACGACCAGAGGAATTTGGGTCAACGGCGTCTTGGCAGTGTCCGACACGAATCGTGGACCAAACAACGCAACCGGAAACAACTTCACGATTGGGAAGACGGTCGGCAACGAATGGTTCGCGGGTCTGCTCGACGAGTTGGTTATCTACAACCGGGCCCTGTCAGCGACCGAGGTCGCACAACTCGCCGCCGGCCTCGGCTCGGGCCTGACGATCACATCGACATCGGGCAGCTTCGGCACGCCGCTGGCGCTTGCCGTGTCCGGCGGTCAAGGAACCGGTCCAGTGACCTACGAGGTCGTCAGCGCCGGCGGCGCAGGCTGCTCGATCGTCGGAGCCACTCTCACGTCGACCAGCGGTGGCACGTGCACGATCAAGGCGACCAAGGCCGCCGACCGGAACTACGAGTCGTCCACGTCACCTGACACCGTGGTCACCATCAACCGCATCGCGCAGTCGGGCGCGGTCACAGTCACGTCGACATCGGCCATCGCCGGTGTCAACCTTCCGCTCACAGCGACGGGTGGCTCCGGAACGGGGACTTTCTCGTACGCGATTGTTAACGCGGGAACCGCGAACTGTTCGATCCAGGGGACCTCGCTCGTCACGACGTCGAACGGCACCTGCACGATCACCGGCACCCGGGGCCAGGACGACAACTACACCGCGGCAACATCGGCGGCGACGACGATCACCGTTACGCGACAGGCGCCCGTCTACTCGGCGTACACGATCAGTGATCGCCGCTACCTCGGCGCCGGGTTTACGTTGACTGCGCCGGTCTCGACCAGCAACGGAACCTTCACCTGGGCGTCCAGTAACACCGCCGTGGCTTCGGTGAACACTTCCACTGGGGCCGTCACCATCAATGGTGTCGGCGTCACCATCATCACGGCGACGCAGGCCTCGACTGCGATGTATGCAACGGGGGCGGTGACGGCAGAACTCACCGTCCTCACCGCCATCCCGACGATGAGCGTCATCACGACGCCGGCCAAGACGTTCGGTGATCCCGCATTCACGATCGCCGCCGTCACGTCGAACAGTCCCGCCGCAATCACCTACACCAGCAGTGACACGTCGGTTGCGACGATCAACTCGGCCACACGCACGATCACGATTCTCGCGCCGGGTTCCACCACGATCACCGCAAGTCAACCGGCTCAGGGCAACTTCGACGCAGGTTCGACGAGCGCAGTGCTCAACGTCAGCCGCGTGACTCCGACGCTCACCGCGTTCGGTGGTGACTCCGGTTCGGGAGCCGGTCTGAAGGGCACCCGCTACGTCGGATACTTCAACGACAACGTCAACTGGTTCGCGACAGCCACCAAACACGGTGACACGAACCAGATCACAGATTTTACCTACTTCACCTCGAGCGCCGATGGTTACAGCTGGGAGTGGACGGGATCTTTCAAAGCGTCGACGTCCGGCACGTACACGTTCTGCACCAACTCGGATGATGCGAGTTACCTCTGGTTGGGTTCGAACGCGAAAGCCGGCTTCACGGCGGCAAACAGTCTCGTGAACAATGCCGGACTGCACGGCATGCGAGAAATATGCGCCAATACGACCTTGTCGTCGGGAACGTATTATCCGATCCGCATCCAATTCGGTGAGAACGGTGGCGGTGACGCGATCATCGTGCGCTTCACGCCCCCCGGCGCTTCGACGATCTACAACGGCGTCGGCTACTACTTCGCGGGCATGGGGATCACGAAGGCCGAAGGCGACGCCCCCTTCACGCCCACTTTGCCGACGTCGAACAGCCCCGGGGCTTTCACTTATACGAGCAGCGACACGTCTGTCGCGACGATCGATGCCGTGACGGGCCTTGTCACCATCGTCGGACGCGGTTCGGCGATCCTCACGGCCACGCAGGCGCAGAGTGGCACGTGGGGAAGCGCGACGACGACGACCGACATTCGCGTTCTGCGTCGCGCGACCGTCGGTACCTTCACGATCCCGCCGAAGACGTTCTCGTCTCCGGCATTCACGCCGACCGCACCGACATCTGACAGTCCCGGCGCTTGGTCGTACGAGAGTTCGAATACGGCGGTTGCGAGGTGGAACGCGTCGACGGGGCAGATCTCCGTGGCGTCCGCAGGTACCGCAACGGTCACCGCTGTACAGGCCGAGACAGGCGAGTTCGCCGAGTCACGGGTCTCGACCACGCTGACGATCGAAGGTGAATCGCTCCTCAACATCGAATCCGGTGAACGCCACACCTGTGGCGTCACGGCCAACGGCGGCGTCGCTTGTTGGGGCTGGAACTCCAATGGCCAATTGGGGGACAATTCGTACACTAACCGCGAGTATCCGGTTGCCGTCACGGGAATCTCATCGGGAGCCGTGAAGGTTGCGACGGGGCTCTGGCACAGCTGCGCGGTCATCTCCGATGGCACTGTGAAGTGCGGGGGCT
>JBBANY010000002.1:0-58631 GCA_040401695.1 Ilumatobacteraceae bacterium | reverse complement strand
GCGGAGGGCACTAGCCCGAAGCCCACGAATACGGAATACAAAAGAGCCCCGGCCACATGGCCGGGGCTCTTTTCATGTGCCCACCACAGTCACACGAATGTCAGCGCGTGTTGCGAGCCGGGTTGTTGACGGGCACCACCGCTGCAACGGTTTGCACGAGCACCGTGCGGAGGATGTCGGGGCGTCCGGCACGCGAGATGCGCAGCGTCACACGGCACTCCCCCACGCGCGTCGCACGCACGGCAGCGCCCAGCACGGGTGTCAACACGTTGCGGCAGTTGCGCGGGTGGCTGACCTTCATCTCGACGCGCAACCGGGTGAACGGGTGAGCGCTCACGCTGCGTGCACGACTGAGGGAACCTGCGATCAACGACCCCGGCAGGCGCACGCCTGCAGCGCGGGCGATGCGCACCAGGTTCGCCTCACGACCGAGGCGCAGTTCCAATACCCCGCGCTTGGCGATGGCGAGCGGGCTCGCTGTGACGGGCGGCGTCACTGCGGGTGCTTCGAGCGTCACCGATTCCGATGGCGTGCCGGCGACCTGCTTCTCGACGGGCTGCGGCGCGACCGGGTCGACCCGGACGGGTGCTTCAACGGGCGTCTCAATGACGGTGTCGGGTGTCGACGGTGCGGGCTCGACCGGCGCAGGAGTCTCCGGCTGCGACGGCATCGGCTCGGGATCGACCGGTGACGGCTCGGGGCTCGGCGGTGCGGGTGGCACACCGACGATCAGGTTCACGGGGCTTGCCGAGAGCGTGAGTGAATGGTCGCCCGCCTGGCCAGCGACGCTGTCGCCCCAACACCACACCGACGAGTCGTCGAGGCGGGCACAGGTGTGGCGGGTACCGGCGACCGCTTCGAGAACCGAACGTCCTTCGACGACGACGTTCGCGAGTCCCAGTTGGCCAAAGCTCGCATCACCCCAACAGCGCACGATGCCACCATCCGTTGCGACACAGGTGTGCGCACCGCCGGCCGAGACACGAACGATTCCTGCATCGATGTTGTTCGGCGTGAGTTGGCCGTAGTTGTTGAGACCCCAGCACCGCAGACCGCCGACGGTGGTGCGCATGCAGGTGTGGGCACCGCCCGCGCTGATCTCTGCGACGTCGGCGAAGGTCGGATCCCCGGTGCGGCCATCGGCGGCGCGACCCCAACACTGCGCGCGGCCCACGCTGCGCAGAACGCACACGTGGTTCGTTCCCGCATCGATGTCGAGCGCATCGGTGACGCCGGTGACGGGTGTCGGGGTGTTGCGCATCGTGCGCGTGGCGTCACCCACCTCGCCGTACTGATTGCGACCCCAGCACTGTGCGGTGCCGTTCGACAACAACACACAGGTGGTGAACCCGCCTGCAGCCACGTCGCTGACGACGGCCGCCGAGGGCGCGAGGGTGACGAGGACTGGAATGATCGTGCTCGTGTACGTACCGTTGCCAATCGATCCCCATCCGTTGTAGCCCCAGCAGTAGACGCGGTGGTCGCGCGTCACCGCACACGTGTGGAACGCACCGGTGTCGACCGCAATGGCCTCGGCGTCTGCGGGCAACTGCACCCGCACGGGCACGGCCGACGACTCCACGTCGGGGTTGCCCAACTGACCGAAGTCGTTGCCGCCCCAGCACTGCACCGCCCCGTCGGCGTACAGGGCACATGTGTGTTCGTCGCCTGCCGCCAGGGCCACGACGGGACTTGAGGTTGCCGCGGCAACGGGTTGGGCGATGGACAGGCCTCCCGCAATTGAGGCGGCAAGGATTGTGGTGGCAAGTGCCGATGTGAGCTTCATGCCCTACAGAGCCGCCAACCCCCGCGGGGCGGACACTTTTTTCGGGCTGAATTGGGGCAGGTCTAGGGGCAGGTGGAGGCGTAGACGGCCACCTGCGTGGAGGTCACCGCACCGTCTTTGTCGGTGGCCTCGACGGCGACCGTGGCCTTGGTTGCCGCGATGTCGACCTTGTCGACGCTTGCCGACCACACCGAGGTCTGGAACGCCGCGGCGTGCCACACGGCCGCGGTGGTCAACCGCATCCGCACCGAGGCCACGCCTTGGGGGTCGGTCACCGGGATCTTCAGGGTGAAGGCCTTCAGCTTCGTGTTGCCGAAACCCGAACACTGTGGAACACCGAACTTGGACGGCGAATTCGACCCCGGCTTTGCCGTCGTGGTTGTCGCCACCGGGGCAACGGTCGAGGACGCCTGCGACGCCGGCGCCACCACCGGCGCGATGGTGGTCTCAGGCGCCGGCGGCACCGTCGACGAGATGGTGGCCTCAGGCGACGGCGGGACCGTCGACGAGACAGTTGCTGCAGCGTCAGCGGAAGCAGTCGAGTCGACGGTCACCGCCGGCGCGACAGGCGCAGTCGAGTCGACGGTGGTCGCCGGCGCGACAGGTGCAGTCGACGAGACAGTGGTGTCAGGCGCCGGCGGGACCGTTGACGAGACAGTGGAGTCAGGCGACGGCGGGACCGTCGACGAGACAGTTGCTGCAGCGTCAGCGGAAGCAGTCGAGTCGACGGTGCTCGCCGGCGAAGACGACGTGGACGACGACTCGACGAACCGCGGCGCCTGCGTTCCGTTGTTCGCCACCACCCCGACGATTGCAACGAAGGCGATGCCCGCCACCGACGACAGCACCGCGGGCCGGCGCAGGAACGGCGGTTTGGGCATCGCACTGAGGCCGAGGTCGACACCGGCGGCGATGGAGTCGAAGATGCGCGAGCGCAGCGACTCGGGTGCCGCGAAGTACGGCGCGGCCATGACGGCGCCACCGGGCTGCAGTAGAACGGCGCGCTTGCGTTCACATGCGCTGCATTCGTCGACGTGGCGGGCGATGCGTTTGCGCCACAGCGGCGAGAACGTGCCGTCCCAGTCGACGAGAAGAACGTTCAGATCACTGCAGTCCTTGCGGCCTTGACGGGCGACAAGAAGGGCGCCGGCCGAGCGGGCGATGCGGTCGCGCACGCGCTGCACCAGCTTTTGCGCGTTGGCGAAGGTCAGTTCCAGGCTGGCCGCGATTTCGTCGTTCGACAGCCCCTGTCGGGCAAAGAGGTGGAACACCTCTTGCTCGCGTTCGGTCAGGCCTGCGACAGCTTCGTTGATGAGCGAGGCGAGTTCGCGGCGATCGTGGTCACCGGCGAAGTCGGGGTCGACCGATTGCTCGGGGGCGTACTCCTCGCGCACGTGCCGCGACCTTGCACGGGCCTTCGCGCGTACTTCATTGCGCACGATGGCATACACCCAGGCGCGGAACTTCGACTCGTCGCGAAGTTGGCCGATGCGGCTCTTCACGATGAGCACCGTGTCGTGCACGACATCGGCAGCGAGCGCTGCGTCACGCAACTGGCGACGGGCAAAGTCGTAGAGCTTGTCGGCGTACAGGTCGTAGAACGCGGCGAGACCCTCGTTGGTACCCGCGCGCAGTCCTTCGACGATCGCACTGTGTTCGTTTTGTTCCACCATCTCGCTCCGTCGGCCCCCCTGCTGCCTCGTGACCGTCTTCGACGCATGCCGAACAGAGTCACGCGGGTGCGTTTGGCGGACACTTTCCCGTCGGAAGCAGCCCCCACCCCGTACCGGTGGCGTCTGCAATAGTGACAGTACATGGGTCGACGAGTAATGGGTTGTGTGGCCGTCGGCCTGTTCGTTCTCGGGGTTGCCCCCGTCGCCGCGCACGCCGCCGGTCGGACTGATGGCTACGTGATCGACCATGTGGCCACGAAGGAACCCGTCGTGTTTCTCACCGTCGACGACGGCTCGCATCTGTCGCGCGAGACAAACCAGTACATCCGCAACCTCCGGATACCGATCACGACCTTCGCGCTGCCCGAACAAATCAACCGCCACAGACGCCGGTTCGTGAACCTGCTGCGCCAGACCGGAATGACGTTCGAGAACCACAGCCAGACCCACCGCATTGTCAGCGCGATGAACTACAAGGATCAACGAGCCGAAATCTGCGCGGGCAACCGCGAGGTCGAGCGTGTCATTCGCCGACGCCCGGCGTTCTTTCGCCCTCCTGGTGGCGGTTGGAACTCCGACACCGTGCGTGCGGCGAAGTCATGTGGTCTGTCGCGGATCGTGTTGTGGAACGTGATGGCCGATGGCGGACGCATCATCCGCGCCGACGGCGGAACCGGGCTGCGTCGTGGCGACATCGTGTTGCTGCACTACCTCGATTCGTTGCCGGCGAGCCTCGAGGTGGTCATGCGCGAGGCCTCGCGGGCGGGGCTGCGCTTTGCCCTGTTGCGCGACCATCTGCCGCTGCCGGCAAAGACCCCCTGAGGTCTTGTTTTGCATACCCCCAGGGGTATATGGTGTCGACATGGAAATTCCACAGGACACCATCGCCGACCTGCAAAAGCGACTTCGCCGCATCGAAGGCCAGGTGCGTGGAATCCAGCAAATGCTCGAAGAGGAACGCGACTGCCGCGAAGTCGTCAATCAGATCTCCGCGGCGGGTAAGGCTCTCGAGCAGGTCGGGTTCAACCTCGTGGCAGCCGGGCTCACCTGGTGCGTCGGCAACCCCGAACGCTCACGCCGCGAGGGCTATTCGATCGACGACGTCCAGAAGATGTTCCTGAAGCTCGCCTGACTCGTTCGTCGCGCTCGTTTTCCGACATCTCACACCTGATGAAAGTGACTTCACCTTGACCTCGTATGCCAATGCACAGTCTCGTGAACATGCCCACGGCCTCTTGCCCGCCACCGCACGATTCTCCGTACGCCACCGTTGGGCGATGATCGCCCTCTGGGCGATCGTCACCCTTGCGGCAGCACCTCTGGCCCTCACACTGACGAGTGCCTTGTCAGGCGCCGGCTGGGAAGCACAGGGTTCGACGGCCGTCGACGTACGCGACGAATTGCGTCGCGACTTCCCACAGGCGGGCGCTGAAGCCGCGATGGTCGTCGTCGTGCAGGAAGTGGCCGTCATGGACTCGCCGGCAACAGTCCGAGCGCTTGCCGCCTCGTTGATGGACGCCCCGGGTGCGGCCGGCGCGATTGACCCGACGATGATGCCCGCTGAAGCCGGTCTCATTTCTCCCGATGGCAAGACCGCCCTCATCCCGGTGGCGCTGGCAGCCGGAGTCGACGCAGACCGACCGGAGTCCGCTGGGAAACTGATGCACTTCGTCACCGAACAGGAGCTGCCGGAAGGAACCCGTGCGAACGTCACCGGCGAGTGGGCCGTGTGGCACGACTTCAACGAGTCGAACGAGAAGGCCCTGCACAAGGCAGAGTTGTTGTCGGGGTTGCCGACGCTGATCCTGTTGTTCGTTGCATTCGGATCCGCGATCGCCGCGGGCGTTCCCTTGATACTTGCCGTTGCCGGCATTTTCATCGGCTGGGCATCGATCAACCTGCTGAGCAACATCACTCCCCTGTCGGTGTGGTCGATGAACTTCTCGATGATGATCGGTCTCGCGGTCGGCATCGACTACAGCCTTTTCATCACGACGCGCTATCGCGAGGAGCGCGAGGAAGGAAAGACGCTGCCCGAAGCGACGGCGAGTGCGCTGGGTACTGCCGGCAAGGCTGTTTTTCTCTCCGCTCTCGCGGTTGTTCTGTCGCTCGCCGCTCTGTTTCTCGTGCCGATCATGGTGTTCCGTTCGATGGCGCTCGGCATGATCCTTTCGGTCGTTGCGGTGTCGCTCGCCAGCTTCACGTTGCTGCCCGCCGTGCTTGCTGCGATGGGTGACAGGGTGCTCGTCAGCCGCGCAAAAGAAGACCCCGATCGCGCGGCCGAAGGACGATGGGCCCGCTGGACTTCGAAGGCTCTCTGGAAACCACGACGCACTCTCGCGCTCGGTCTCTTTTTGCTCCTTGGCCTTGCGGCTCCGGCCATAGGCATGGACCTCGGCATGCCCGATGCGCGCGTCGTCGACAAGGGCGCGCAGAGCCGTGACGGCTACGACGCCGCAGTTGCCGCATTCGGTGACGGAGGAGTCGCACCGCTGTTCATCACGGCTCCCGCCGCCGATGCCCAGGCGATCGTCGACGTTGTCGGACGAGACCCGAACATCGTTCAGGTCGGGATCGTGACCGAACCCGCTGAAAGTGGGCGTCTTGCCATTCGTGCGTTCCCGAAGACTGGACCGTCCGACAACGCAACCGACGACACCGTCACACGCCTCCGCAACGCCGTGAACGACGTGTCGCCCGAAGCACTTGTCGGCGGACCCGGCTCACAAAATGGCGACCTGACCGATGCACTCATCGGATCGTTCCCGCTCGCCGTGGCGCTCATCATGATCGTTGCATTCGTTCTGTTGCTCGTCGTGTTCCGCAGCATCACCATCGCCCTCGCATCAGTCGTGATGAACCTCATCTCCGTCGCCGCGAGCTTCGGCTTCGCAACCATCGTCTTTCAGTACGGAATCGGCGCCAATCTGATCGGTATCGAGGAACAGGGCTTCATCAACGCATGGGCACCACTCTTCTTCTTTGCACTTCTTTTCGGCTTGTCCATGGACTACCAGCTGTTCCTGCTCGCTTCGATCAAGGAACACCACGACGCAACGGGCGATTCGCAATTGGCGATTCGCGAAGGAATTGCCCGTACCGGCCGCCCCATCACGAACGCCGCGCTCATCATGATCGTGGTCTTCATCGCCTTCGGTGTCACCGGCCCGATTCCGCCGACCGAACTCGGCATCACGCTCGCCGTCGCAGTTCTGCTCGACGCGACGCTCATCCGAATGATGCTCGTGCCATCACTGTTCGGTCTTCTCGGCGACAAGACGTGGTACCTGCCGAAGTGGCTCGACCGCATTCTTCCCAAGGTCGAGTTCAGTCACTGACAAGGCGTTCGAGCGAGGGGCCAGTACCCGGCGCTCTGTTGCCCGCGTGTCGTCCGAGTGCGCCGCGCAACATGACTCGAGGCAATCAGGCCGCTGCGCTAGAGATGTCGTGTGAAGCGGCGCGGTTCGGCAGGAACACCAGCGTCAGCACGCTTCCAGCGATCGCAATCCCCGCGGCAACGAGTGACGCGGACATCCAGCCGCTCATGAACGCGTCGCGGGCCGCGGTGACGATGGCGCCCTGACCGGCAGCGGGTGCGCGTTCGGCGACGATGAGTGCGGCGGCCATCGAACTTTCGGCGGCGTCGAGGCCCTCTTTGGGAATCGGCAGCCCGGCGAGGTTGTCGAGGATTTTCGGTCCGTAGAGCGACGCGAACACGCTGCCGACGACGGCGACGCCAAGCGTTCCGCCGACTTCACGAGCGGTGTCGTTCACCGCCGAGGCGATACCCGCTTTTTCCCTGGTGACAGAACCCATCACGGCCTCCGTGGCGGGTGATGTCACGCAACCGAGACCGGAGGCGAGCAGCACCATCGACGGAACGACGAACGCCCAGTAGCTGGTGTCGGCTTCGAACTGCGAAGCGAGCGCGAGACCGAGCGCCATCGAGAACAACCCCCAACTGACGACGCGCTTCGTTCCGAACCGCAGGGCGAGGCGTGCGGCCGAAGGACCGGTGATACCGGCACCGATGGCAAAGGGCAGGGTGTGCAGGCCCGAACTGAGCGTGGAATAGCCACGGACGTATTGGAAGTACTGCGTGACGAGAAAGGTGAAACCGAACAGTGCGAAGAAGGCGATGAAGATCGCGGTCGACCCGGCGCTGAATCGTGCGTTGCGGAACGTGCGCACGTCGAGCAACGGATTGGTGACGCGCAGTTCCCATGCGATGAACGCCGCAAGCAACGCCGCAGAGGCGGCAAACCCACCGAGTGTCGCCGCCGACGCCCAACCGCGGTGTGGCCCCTCGATGACGGTGAAGACGAGCAAGCCGATCATCGCGATCGACAGGATGAAACCGAGCGGCTCGATGTGATGACCCGAAGGATCCTTCGACGTCGGCACGAACCGCGCACCGAGCAACAGGGCCACGGCGACGATCGGTACGTTGATGAGGAAGACCGAACCCCACCAGAAATGTTCGAGGAGAAGTCCACCGGCAACGGGGCCGAACGCAACGGCTGCACCCGACACGGCCGACCACACTCCGATTGCCTTGGCCCGTTCCACCGGATCGGTGAACACGTTGGTGACGATCGCAAGCGTTGCGGGGAACACGAGCGCCGCACCGATTCCCATTGCGCCGCGCCAGAAGATGAGCGAACCGGTCGACCCGGAAAACGCAGCGAACGTCGAACAGATCGCGAAGAGAACGAGACCGATCTGCAGGGTGCCCTTCCGGCCGAAGCGATCACCGACGCCGCCCGCTGCGAGAAGCAAGCCGGCAAAGACGAGGCTGTACGAGTCGACGATCCACTGCAGGGCCGACGTGCCCGCGTTGAGTTCGCGCGACAGGGTGGGAATCGCGACGTTGACGATGAGGTTGTCGACGACGACGAGGAACAACGACAGACACAGGACGGCAAGGATGAGCCAGCGACGCTCATGGACGCGGGAGTCGGAAACGTTCATACCTGACAGTGTCTACCTTTTCCTAGACAATGTCAACTATCTGAATATAAATCCCGACCAAAGTTGTCGGGATTGGGCGAAACAGCGTTATCGTGCCGCGCATGGCACTACGACTTGGCGATACCGCTCCCGACTTCACCGCAGAGACCACCCAGGGCACGATCAACTTCCACGAGTGGCTCGGCACCTCGTGGGGCGTCCTCTTTTCCCACCCGAAGGACTTCACCCCGGTGTGCACCACCGAGCTCGGCTACGTGGCACGCATCAAGCCCGAGTTCGACAAGCGCAACGTGAAGGTGATCGGCCTGTCGGTCGACCCCGTCGATTCGCACCTGAAGTGGGAAGGCGACATCGGCGAAACGCAGGGCACGCCCGTCAACTTCCCGATGATCGGCGACCCCGATCGCAAGGTCAGCGATCTCTACGACATGATCCACCCGAACGCGAACGACACCCTCACCGTGCGTTCGGTGTTCGTCATCGGCCCCGACAAGAAGGTCAAGTTGACGATCACGTATCCCGCTTCGACGGGACGCAACTTCGACGAAGTGCTGCGCGTCATCGACTCGCTGCAGTTGACCGCCAACTACAAGGTTGCGACGCCGGCCAACTGGAAAGACGGCGACGACGTCATCATCGGCGCAGCCGTCAGCGACGAAGAAGCCAAGACGCTCTTCCCCGGTGGTTGGAAGGCAGTGAAGCCGTACCTGCGGGTTCTCCCCCAGCCCAACAAGAAGTAGCCGTCACCGGCCGAACAGCCGGTGATTCGACTCGACCCACTCGCGTACCACGGGAGCAAGCATCCCGAGGTTGCCGAGTGGGTCGTTGCGTATCTGGGTGGCACTGATCGGTACGTTCACGCGGGGCTCGTCGACAACGACCGCCTGCGCACCGAGCCGACGCGCAAGTTCACTCACGTACGAGTCCGACGAAAACACCACGTGCGGGCCCGATTCGTGCGGCCAGTGCGCACGGAACAATGCGATCCACTTCGCCCACAGTTCTTCGTCGTTCCAGTCGGTGTCGAGGTCGTGCGCAACCTGCCTGACCGTGACCTTGGGGTGCAGACCGGCCAGCCACTGAGCGCGCAATTCGCCCGGCACGGTTTCTCCGTCGCGGGTGTTGACGAACACCACGAGCCGACGACAACGCTGTGAGGCTTCGTCGATGAACCAGGAGTGACCAAGGTGGGGCGGATGGAATCGACCCACGATCAACCCGGTTTCGATCACCTCCATCACCCCATTCTTCCGTGTTGTCGACGCGTGTGTCGCCGCCCCGTGTGGGAAGTGTCACGATAGGGCCATGGACAAAGGCTCGATGGACGTATTCGAAGCAATGGGAACCGCGCGCGCGATGCGCTTCTTCAAGCCGGACCCCGTGCCCCAGGAATTGCTCGACAAGGTGCTGTGGGCCGCGACACGGGCCAGCAGCCCGAACAACACACAGGGGTGGGACTTCGTCGTCGTCACCGACCCGGCCGTGCGAAAGGAACTGGGCGACCTGTTCAAGCCGTTCGCCGATCGCGTTGCGGCGATGCCGGTACCCGAAAGTGCAGTCGACCGTCGCACCCTTGCCGGCGCGAAGAATCTCGGCGCGAACATGGGCAACTTCCCGTGCATCATTTTCGTGTGCGGACACAACATCTATCCGCCCGGCGCGCCGCGCGAGACCTTCATGTATTCAGCCGTCTATGCGGCGAGCCAGAACCTCGTCGTCGCTGCGCGCGCACTGGGTCTCGGTGCCGCTTTCACCACGCTGCACGGCATGTTCGAAGCCGACATTCGTCGCATCCTGCGCATCCCCGATGAGGTGTTCATCGGCACGACCATTCCCCTCGGCTTCCCCGACGGTCCGACGGGGCCGGTGTCACGCAAGGACGTGTCCGAAGTCGTCCACTACGACGGTTGGTAGACGCGTCAGCGGGGTTGGCTGCCGGGGGCGGCCAGCACCGTGGTGTCCATCTCTTCGGGTTCACAGCCCGAGATGATGAGCATCTTGCTGAAGCCGTGGAAGAGGGCGAGGCCGATACCCAGTTCGGCAAGTTCGGCGGGGTTGAACTCTTCTTCGATGCGCGTCTGCACGTCAGCCGATGGAGGGCCCTGCGCCGAAAGAAACGCGTCGGCGAACGTGATGGCGAGCTTCTGGCGTTCGGCAAGACGTGACGATGCGTAATCGTCGTCGATGAGGTCGACTTCGTCTTCCGTCAGGTTGCGCTGCTCCACGACCGTGAAGCGGACGTTGCGTCAATACCCGCAGTCGGTGATGCGCGCATTGCGCACACGCGCGGTCTCCTTCGACGCATGGTCGAGGACACCGCGGTTCCAGAACTCTCCGTACAGTTCGAAAAACGCGGCCGCGAGACCGGGCTGGTGAGCGAGTATCGACCCGAATACCGAGCGGGCATTCGGATCGACCGGCGCGAGACGCGGTGTTGTCGACATCAGGCCACCTTCTCCAACTTGCCCAGGCCGTCGGCGAGCGCCATGCGGAAAAGCATCGCAACGATTTCCGGTTCGGCGTAATGCTGCTTCAACGCGGCGAACTGCTGGTCGGTGACCCCGTGCACGTCGATCACGAACTGCTCGGCAATCATGTGCACGGTCGACTCGGCAGCAGTGAGTTCGTCGACGTCAACGCGCGGCAGTCCGAGGGCGCCACGAATTGCGTTGCTGATCACTTCTGCGGTGCGGCCCGGGCACGCGGTCTCGACTTTCTCACCGAGCGACGTGAGGTACGGATGCAGATGCTCATTTGCTGCCGGATCAACTCTCACGTTGTCACCCCCGTCGTGTGCCTTGTAGAACAGACTAGTGAACTCAACCCCCTCGGTTCCCCAAGAACACACGGCCCACACGGCACACACGGCACACACGGCACACACGGCAGCGGCCAGCGCCGTCGACGCATCGAAGATCTACGGCAAGGGTGACAGCGAAGTGCGCGCCCTCGACGGTATCTCGGTCGAATTCCGCAGCGGTGAATTCACCGCGATCATGGGCCCCAGTGGCTCGGGCAAGTCGACCCTCATGCACTGTCTCGCGGGACTCGATTCGCTCACGTCGGGGCGTGCGTTCATCGGCGACGTCGATCTGGCGACCCTGAGTGAACGCCAACTCACGCACGTGCGCCGCGAACAGGTGGGATTCGTCTTCCAGGCCTTCAACCTCATTCCCACGCTTACTGCGCGCGAGAACATCGAACTGCCACTCGACTTGGGCGACGTCGAGCCCGATGCGCCGTGGGTCGACCGCGTCATCGACGCAGTCGGTCTGCGTGATCGTCTCGACCACAAACCGGCGGAACTGTCGGGTGGCCAGCAGCAGCGCGTCGCCGTGGCACGCGCGCTGGCAAGCAAGCCAAAGATCATCTTCGCCGACGAGCCGACGGGCAACCTCGACAGCAAGTCCAGTTCCGACGTGTTGGGATTCATGCGTCGCGCCGTCAGCGAATTCGGCCAGACCATCGTCATGGTCACCCACGACCCGAATGCGGCCTCGTACGCCGATCGAGTCATCTTCCTCGCCGACGGCAAGGTCGTCGATGAGATCAGCGAGCCCACTGCCGAGCGAGTGCTCGACCGCATGAAGCGTCTCGCCTGACCAGCCATGTCCTCCCCCGTCGTTCGACTGACCATCCGCGGTGTGCTGGCACGCAAGTTCCGCGTTCTGCTCACCGCTTTCGCAATCGTTCTCGGCGTCGCCTTTGTATCGGGCGCGTTCATGCTCACCGACAGCGTGAAGGGCGCGATCAACGGCCTGTTCGACGAACTCCAGGGTGACGTCGACCTCGAGGTTCGCGCGCGCATCGCGTTCGGCGACGAGGCCACGGCGCAGCGCGACCCCGTTCCCGACTCGCTCGTTGCCGACATCGCCAAGGTCGAAGGTGTTCGAACCGTCGAGGTGAACATCCTGCGTCAGGCGACGATCATCAAGAAGAACGGCAAGCCACTGCAAACCTCGGGGCCGTCGTTCGGCATCGCGTGGTACGGAACCGAGGGCCTCGACGGCCGTCTCGTTCTCGAAGGTCGCGAGGCCCGCGGTGCGGGCGAAGTGGCGATCGACAAGAAGTCGGCCGAGCGCGCCGGGTACGAACTCAGCGAGACGGTGCCGATCGTCGGCCCGAACGGCAGCGCTGACTTCACCCTGGTCGGGCTCACCGGCACGAAGACCACCGAAGGCGGCGGGGGTGCCAGCGTCAGCGCGTTCGATCCCGCGACGGCCGACGAGTTCCTCGGCACGAACGGCCGCGTCGACTCAATCTTCATCGGACTTGCCGCCGGTGCCTCGCAAGGCGCGGTGCAAGACGCCGTTGCCGCTGCGATCGGCGCGGACGCCTCCGGCTCCCCCTACGAGGTCATCACCGGCGACCAGTCGGCGAAGGAAACCGCGGGCGCGATCAACGACATCATCGACATCTTCGGCAAGGTGCTGCTCGGGTTTGCCGCCATCTCGCTCTTCGTCAGTGCGTTCCTCATCTTCAACACCTTCGCCATCATCGTCAGCCAGCGCCTGCGCGAGCTCGCATTGCTGCGCGCGATCGGCGCCGACATCCGTCAGATCCGCATGATGATCCTGGGCGAGTCGGGAATCATCGGTCTGCTGGCGACTGCCCTTGGCATCGCGGGCGGCGTTCTCGTCTCGAAGGGCATCACCGCACTGTTCAATGCGACCGGCGCGGCGTTCCCGTCGGCGTCGACGGTCATCTCGGCCCGCACCATTGCGGTGTCGCTGTTGGTCGGTGTCGGCGTCACGCTGCTCGCAGCGTTCGTTCCGGCGGCTCGCGCCGGACGCATTCCCCCGGTCGCCGCAATGCGGCCCGAGGTCGGCTTCTCGAGCCTGCAGCGCAACAAACGCCTCGTCGTTGCGACGACGACTCTGGTTGTCGGCATCGTGCTCTTCGTCGTGGGTCTCTTCGCACAGCCCGGCGGCACGGTCGGCATTCTCCTCGCAGGTGCCGTCGGCGCGGTGATGATCTTCCTCGGCGTCGCCAGCCTCTCGCAGTCGGTCGCCGCGCCCGTCAGCCGCATCGTCAGCAACATCCTTCCCTTCCCCGGTCGGTCGATGAACAGGAAGACCCCCGGCCGCATCGCCAGCCGCAATGCGCAGCGCCAGCCGCGACGCACCGCCTCGACCGCATCGGCGCTGATGATCGGCCTCGCGCTCGTCAGCACGATCGCCGTCGTCGCGGCATCGGTTCAGGCGACGTTGCGCAAGGCGCTCGGCACCTCGATCACCGCCGACTTCTACGTCACCAACAGCGGCTTCCAGGGCCTGCCCGTCGCGTTCGCCGACAAACTCGCCCAATTGCCCGAGCTGGGCGCCGTCTCGCCGTTCCGCGCCGCCAACGCACAGGTCGAGGGCGAATCGAAGTCGATCGGTGCGGTCGACCCGTCGATGGGTGAGCTCGTCGACGCCGACATCCAAAGCGGCAGCTTCGATTCGATTGCCGATGGTGCGGTGCTCTTGCACAAGGACCCGGCACGCGACCTCGGGGTGTCGGTGGGCGACACCATCGAGATGACCTGGCAGAACGGCAAAGTCACTGCGTTGCAAGTCGGCGCGATCTACGGCGACTCGTCGATCGTCGGCAACTGGCTCGTCAGTCTCGACACACTGAACGCGGCATCGTCGGCTCCTCCGCTCGACTTCTTCATCGGTGCAAAGATCGCCGACGGCGTCGATGCGGATGTTGCACGTGCCGCTGTCGAAGCCGTGGCGACGGAGTTCCCGAGTGCCGAGGTGCAGGACCGAGTCGAGTTCCAGCAGAGCCAGGAAGACCAGCTGAATCAGTTGCTGTTCATCGTCTACTCGTTGCTCGTGTTCGCGATCGCGATTGCCGTGCTCGGCATCGCCAACACGATGGCGCTCTCCGTCTTCGAACGCACGCGCGAGTTCGGCTTGTTGCGCGCCGTGGGCATGACGCGACGCCAGCTGAAGCGTTCGGTGCGTTGGGAGGCCATCATCGTTTCGGTCTTCGGCGCGACGCTCGGTGTCGTCGTTGGCGTTCCCCTCGGTATGGCAGTCGCAACTGCACTTCCCGAAACCTTCGTCAGCACCCTGCAGATTCCGTTCGGCACGATCGTCACCATCCTCTTGGCATCGATCGTCGTCGGCATCATCGCTGCCATTGGTCCCGCGCGACGCGCCGCCAAGTTGGACATCCTCCATGCCATCACGACCGTCTGACCTTTCGGCCGCGCTCGCCGACTTCCTCGCCGAACGCCATCTCGCGTCGCTCACCACCCTGCGCGCCGACGGTAGCCCGCACGTCGTGCCGGTGGGGTTCAGCTACGACGCGTCAGCGGGTGAAGTGCGCATCATCACCTTCGACGGCTGCCAGAAGGTCGCCAACGCCCGCCGTGGCGGCCGTGCCGCGGTTTCGCAGGTCGACGGAGGCCGTTGGGTCACCCTCGAAGGCGTCATTCGCGCGACGACCGACCCGGGGGACGTTGCCGCCGCGGTGGCCGGCTACGCAGCCCGATACCAACAGCCCAAGGAACGCCCCGACCGCGTCGCACTGGTGATCACAGTCGACCGCGTGTTGGCCTCGCGCAGCCTGCTCGGGGATTAGTCACCTGCCGACCGGCTGCCGTGTGACTAGCTGGCTTCCGTGTGACTAACTGGCTTCCAGTTCGTCGACATCGCTGAAGCGATCGTGGTCGTCGATCAGTTCGGCGATGAATTGCGAACCGGCAGGGTGCGGGTCGGTACGTCGGGCGAGCGGGTTCGAATCGTCGCGCTTCGGAGCAGGCTGACAGCGCGTCTGGCATTCGGGACACCAGTACAACAGGCGCGGTGGTTGGCCGTGCTGTTCGACGGCGACGATTCCCTGGCAGCGTTCACAACGCTGATGGTTCCGGCCGTACACCGCGAGACCGCCGGGTGTCGTCGTCGTGGTGATGCGTGCGGTGTGCTGCAGATTCGCCTGCAGCATGTCGGCGGCGGTGCGCACGAGCTCGACGCATGCCGACTGTGGCAATGAACCAACCGTGGCGTGCGGATGAACTTCGCACGCCCACAACACCTCGCATCGGTATACGTTGCCGACTCCACACATCACGTGTTGGTCGAGCATCACTTCTGCGATCGAACGCGAAGGGTCGGAGTACGACATCATGCGGCGCACGCATTCGTCGACGTCGACATCGGCCTTGCACAAGTCGGGACCGAGCCGACCAAAGTTCGGATGACGTACGAAGCTGTCGGCACGGTAGGTCTCGACAACGGGTGCGCTGAAACACACGGCAACCCACTCGATGGTTTCGATGACGACACGGGCGAGACGCCTCGGCTTGCGCCAACGCTCGCCGCGTCGATAGAGATGCCAACTGCCCGTCATGCGCATGTGCGTGTGCAGAACGACATTGTCGTCCCACACGATTTCGAGATGCTTGCCGTGCACATCGACCGATTCGATCGTGCGACCCACGCGAGGTGCCGGACCTGCCAGACGCGGAGCCTCGAATCCGACCATCTGACGACCCACGAGCGCCGTGCGCAGGGCCGCTGCTGCTCGATGGATCGTGTCGCCCTCTGGCATGACGGAATGTTAGACGCACCGACGAATACGACCGTCACATGAACGGTACGCTCGACTCATGTCCGACGAGCGCGACGACGAACACGCCGTCGATCACGACGCGCCGGTCGAAGATGATCCCGTCGCCGGTGGTGCAGTCGACTTTGATGCGGTCGACGATGACACGATCGACGATGACATAGCGCGTCTCGAGGCCCGCAATGCCGAGGCACGCGAGAGCATGGTCGCCCGCGCCCACCGCAAGCACGGACTCGCCGGGGCGATCGTTGCAGGGGGCATGCTTGCCATCGACCAGGTGTTGGGCCGCCGCCCAAAGGAACAGCCCGCCGCGGTGTCGGAGTTCTCGGGCGAACCGACCGACATCGACAAAGACGGCATCCAAATTCCCCTCGACGACAACACCACGGTCATCTCCCCCGCGCCGCACCTGCGCCCGGGGAACAAGCGCGTCGTACGCCGACGCCGTCGCGGCTAGGGCAGTTGGCCGACTGAAGCAAGCGCAAGGCGGATGAGGCGGTCGTGGCCGCCCGTCATCTCGCGGCGCACCCGGTCACTCACTGCTTCAACGGGCGTGAACCACGTGAGCTCCAACGCTTGCTGCGTTGGCTGACACTCCCCCGACACGGGCACCACATAGGCAAGCGACACCGCGTGGTGACGCGGATCGTGGAAGCCACTCACGGTCGGGTCCGGGAAATATTCGACGACGGTGAATGGTGCCGGCTCGGGAGGAACACGCGGCAGAGCGAGCGGGCCGAGGTCTTTTTCCAGGTGGCGGATGAGCGCCTCGCGAATGCGTTCATTCAGCATCACACGACCCGACACGACCATTCGGCTGATCGAACCGTCAGCGGCCTGACGCAGCAGCATGCCAACGTGCGTGACGTTTCCCGCCTCGTCGACGCGCACGGGAACCGCGTCGACGTAAACGAGGGGAACCCGATCGCGCACGTCATTCAGGACGTCGTTGGACATCCAGCCCGTACGCGTATCGATGCTGTCGCTCACGCGACCAAGTTAGTTGATGCCGTGCCGGACGGCGGCAAAGCCGCGTTAGATCGCAGCGAAGCCGAGGTCGAGGTCGGCGAGGATGTCGCCGATCGTCTCGAGACCCACGGAGAGGCGAACCATGCCCGGGTGCACACCCGATGCAAGTTGCTCTGCTTCGGTCAACTGGCTGTGAGTCGTCGATGCAGGGTGGATGACGAGGCTGCGCACGTCACCGATGTTCGCGACGTGGCTGTGCAACTTCAGCGCCTCGGCGAACTTCTGGCCCGCATCGCGGCCGCCCTTCACGTTGAACGCGATGATCGAACCAAAGCCGCGACCCTGGAAGTACTTCTTCGCGCGCTCGTTCCACGGGCTCGACGGGAGTCCCGCCCACGACACGCTTTCGACCTTCGGGTTCTTAGTCAGGTACTCGGCGACCTGTGCCGCATTCGACCAGTGACGCTCCATGCGCAGCGACAACGTTTCGATTCCCTGCAGGATCGTCCATGCGTTGAACGGGCTGACGGCAGCGCCGAGGTCGCGCAGCATCTGCACGCGGGCCTTGATGATGTAGCTGCCCGGTCCGAGAGCCGGCCAGTACGCGAGGCCGTGGTACGACGGGTCGGGCTCGGTGAAGTTCGGGAAGCGACCGCTCGCCGAGAAGTCGAACTTGCCGCCGTCGACGATCGCACCGGCGATGCTCGAACCGTGGCCACCCATGAACTTGGTGAGTGAATGCACGACGATGTCGGCACCCCACTCGAGCGGACGAATGCCGTACGGGGTCGGGACCGTGTTGTCGATGATGAGCGGCACTCCGACGTCGTGGGCAACCTTCGACACACCTTCGATGTCGAACACGTCGTTCTTCGGGTTGGCGAGAACTTCACCGTAGAAGGCCTTCGTGTTCGGCTTCACCGCGCTCTTCCACTGCTGCAGGTCGTGCGGGTCGTCGACGAACGACACTTCGATTCCCATCTTTGGCAGCGTGTAGTGCAACAGGTTGTACGTGCCGCCGTACAGCGACGGCGACGCGACGATGTGGCTGCCCGCTTCTGCGAGCGTGAGAATCGCAAGCGTCTCGGCGGCCTGACCCGAGCTGACGACGAGGGCACCGGGCAAACCAACTGCGGTGGTGACTGCGCCTTCGAGATCTGCGACGCGCGCTTCGAGCACGGCCTGCGTCGGGTTCATGATGCGCGTATAGATGTTGCCGATCTCTGCGAGCGCGAAAAGGTTCTGCGCGTGCGCCGAGTCACGGAACTGGTACGAGGTGGTCTGGTAGATCGGCACCGCGCGCGAACCGGTCGCGGGGTCGGGGCTTTGGCCGGCGTGGATTTGGCGGGTTTCAAAACCCCAGGAAGCGTTGCTCATGGCGGGTGACGCTACGCCCCAATTCCCGACTCATCAACTCAGGTTTTGGATTCTCGGCGCCTCCAGGTGCAGTTTTCGTCAAGATCCGCGCCGAAAACCCCCGGGTTCTCGGTGTGTGTTGACCCGCTTTTCGCGACATCTCGCACCGAGAACCGGACCGGCATGCACCCGGAAACCGTTGCGCTGCATGGGTTTCAGGGATTTCCAAAAAAGTCAGGAGAAAAGTGTCCGCGCCAGCGGGGGTCGCGGCTCTGTACGGCAACGAAGCCCACAAGGGGCCCACCACACAAGGAGAAAACAATGAACACGAACCGGATCAACAACAAGAACCTGAAGCGCATCGCAATCGCCGCCGGCACCACCGCCGCCGCCCTCTTCCTCTCCGCGGGCCTCGTGGCCTGCGACGGAAAGGCCGGCGACAAAGTCGTCACCCCGGCCCAGGTTGCGAATGTCGCAGATGTTCTCCAGAACCTCGCGGCCGAGGCGATCCCCGCGACTGACGAAATCGTCGCCACCGAAGCACAGCCTGCACCGGTCGTCGCAACGAAAGTTGAGTCCACGACGCAAACCACGAAGAAGGTGGCCAAGGCGACGAAGAAGAAGCCGGCTTCGACCAGTCAGGACACTGCCCCGGCCGCACCGACGGTCGCAGAGCCGAGCCCGACGCAGGATGTTGCGGTCGCCCCGGCACCCGCGACGAGCGAGACCTCGGTTGTCTCGGTTCCCGCCGAACAGCCCGCGGTCGATCAGCCCGCCGCCGATCAAGCAGCAACCGCCGCACAACAGCCTGCCGCGTCGACGACCGCGACGAACACCGCGAACTGGAGCAACATCCCGAAGATCACCGGCACGCCGAGCCTCGCTTCGAACCTCTCCGGCACCGACCTGACGAAGCTCACCTCGCCCGTGACCCTTCCGAAGCTCTGCATCCCCGGCGTCACCTGCTGAGGATCACGATCACCTGCCCCTATCAGGTGCACAACAAAAAGAAGAGGCCCCGCCACACGGCGGGGCCTCTTCGATTTTCCGTTCGCGTATTACCTCAGAATTCCCATCAGGTTTCTCGGTGGGCGATTACCCGTTTTCCGAGTCTTTTCGCACCGAGAACCCTTGGGGTTCGTCAGCCGCCTGAGGCTTCGGACACCTTCTGCTTGCCTGCCGAGATCCACGGCATCATGCCGCGGAGACGCTTGCCGACCTCTTCGATCTGGTGGGCGGCACCGGCTGCACGCAGTTCGTTGAACTTCGCACGACCGCTTTCGCTTTCGGCGATCCACTCCTTGGCGAACTTGCCGGACTGGATCTCCTTCAGGATCTTTTGCATCTGCTTCTTCGTGGTCGGCGTGATGATGCGCGGACCACGTGTGACGTCGCCGTACTCGGCAGTGTCGGAGATGCTGTAGCGCATGCCGGCGATGCCCTCTTCGTACATGAGGTCGACGATGAGCTTCACCTCGTGGAGGCACTCGAAGTACGCCATCTCGGGCTGGTAACCGGCCTCGACGAGCGTTTCGAAACCGTTGCGCACGAGTTCGGTGAGCCCACCGCACAGCACAACCTGCTCACCGAACAAGTCGGTCTCGGTCTCTTCGGCGAATGTTGTCTCGATGATGCCCGCACGGCCGCCACCGATCGCCGATGCGTACGACAACGCAAGTGCCTTGGCGCCACCGGTTGCGTCTTGCTCGACTGCGATGAGCGCCGGAACGCCGCCGCCCTCGGTGTAGGTACGACGCACCAAGTGACCGGGACCCTTCGGCGCGATCATGATGACATCGACGCCCTTCGGGGGCTTGATGCGCTTGAAGCGAACGTTGAAACCGTGCGCGAAGGCGAGGGCCTTGCCGGGCTTCATGTAGCGCTTGATGCTCTCGGTGTACGTGGCCTTCTGCTCGGTGTCGGGCATGGTGAGCATGACGACGTCGGCCCACTTGGCCGCATCGGCGATGCTCTTCACGGTGAGACCCGCGGCCTGTGCCTTGGCTGCCGAGGCGGAACCCTCGCGCAGACCCACCACCACGGGAACGCCGCTTTCTTTCAGGTTGAGAGCATGGGCATGGCCTTGTGAGCCGTACCCGATGATCGCAACCTTGCGACCCTTGATGATGTTGACGTCACAATCGCCGTCGTAATACATCTTTGCTGCCATCAGCTTGCCTTTCCTTTCACTGCACGCACGCGTGCTTCGCGATCGAGTTTGGGAAGCGCGATACGGCCGGTGCGTTGAAGTTCAACGATGCCGTAACCGCGCAGGAGTTCCTCGAAGTCGTCCAACTTGTCGGGTGAACCTTCGAGAGACAATGTGAGTGCGTCGACGCCAACCGCAACGACCTTCGCGTCGAAGATGTTGGCGAGTTCGACGAGTTGTCCACGGACCTCGGCACCGGCGCGAACCGTTGCGATGAGAAGCTCGCGCTCGACCGAACGTGACGGGTCGAGCTCCGAGATGCGGACAACTTCGATGAGTTTGAAGAGTTGCTTCACGATCTGCTCGAGAGGCGTCTCTTCGACATCGACGACGATGGTGATGCGGCTGAGTTCCGGGTCTTCGGTCGGCGCGACGGCCAACGAGAAGATGTTGTACCCGCGACGAGCGAACAAACCCGCGACGCGCGCAAGCACTCCGGCCTTGTTCTGGACGAGAACCGAGAGAATGTGGTGACGGGGCTTGCTCATCGGAGGAACTCCCTCTTTGGGGTCTGCGACGGTGGCAGAAGAATGTCGTCGTTGCTGGCACCTGCCGGCACCATCGGGAACACTTTCTCGCCCTCGGCGACGCGGAAGTCGACGACGACGGAACGGTCGTTGATCGAGTTTGCCTTCTCGATGGCGGGCTCGACCTCTTCGGGCGAATCGACGCGAATGCCGACGCAACCCATGGACTCGGCCCACTTGACGAAGTCGGGCACGCCACCGCCGAGGTCGACCTCGCTGTAACGCTCGCCGTAGAACATTTCCTGCCACTGACGCACCATGCCGAGGTACGAGTTGTTGAGGATGCCGACCTTGATCGGAACGTTGCTGAGCGTCGCAGTGATCAGTTCCTGCGCGGTCATCTGGAAACAACCGTCGCCATCGATCGCCCACACGGTCTTGTCGGGGCAGCCGACTTTCGCACCGATGGCCGCCGGAACCGAGAAGCCCATCGTGCCAAGGCCGCCCGAGTTGACCCAGGTGTATGGCTTTTCGAACTTCCAGTACTGACTCGACCACATCTGGTGCTGGCCGACGCCCGACACGAGAATCGTGTCTTCGGGCGCATTGTCGCGCAGCATTTCGAGGCAGTACTGCGGCTTCAACGCTTCGCCCGGTTCGGACTGTTCGTAGGTGAGCGGGAATTGCTCACGCCATCCCGACACGCGGCTGCGCCACGGACCGACGTCGGCCTGCTTCTCGCCACCGTCGAGCAGTTCGCGCAATGCCTTCACGAGTTCTTTCGTGACCTCGCGGCAGTCACCGACGATCGGAACGTCGGGCTTGCGCACCTTGCCCTGCTCGGCGGGGTCGATGTCGACGTGGATGATCTTCGCCTCGGGTGCAAACGTTGCGACCTTGCCGGTCACTCGGTCGTCGAAGCGCGCACCGAGCGCGATCAACAGGTCACTCTTCTGCAGAGCGGTGACGGCGGCAGCGGTTCCGTGCATGCCGGGCATGCCGAGGTTCAGCGGATGACTGTCGGGGAATGCGCCGCGCGCCATCAGCGTCGTGACGACGGGGATGTTCAACAGTTCGGCGATTTGCTTGACCTGCTCCGCGGCGCGCGCCTTCAACACACCGCCACCGAGATAGAGAACCGGGCGTTCGGCGGCGAGCATCAACTTCGCCGCCTCCTTGATCATGCGCGGATGACCCTTCGTGTTCGGCTTGTAGCCGGGCAGACTTGCGGCGACTTCGTCGTCGGTTGGCCAGTGCCACGTCATCGTGTTCTGCAGCACGTCTTTCGGCAGATCCAACAACACCGGGCCGGGGCGGCCAGTGGTGGCGATGTGAAAGGCCTGACGCACGGCGAGTGGAATGTCGGCAGGTGACATGACGAGCTCGTTGTGCTTCGTGATGCTGCGCGTGATCCCGACCGTGTCGCATTCCTGGAACGCGTCGGTTCCGATCGCGGTCGTCGACACCTGGCCGGTGATCGCAACCATCGGAATCGAGTCCATGTACGCATCGCACAGGGGCGTGACAAGGTTCGTCGCGGCGGGGCCACTCGTGACCATGGCGACGCCCGGGCGGCCCGTGACGTGGGCATAGCCCTCGGCCATGTGACCGGCGCCCTGTTCGTGACGCACGAGGATGTGGCGAATCGGCGACTGAAGCAGCGGGTCGTAGGCGGGCAGAATGCAGCCGCCCGGGTAGCCGAACATGACGTCGACTTTTTCCATTTCGAGGGCCTTGATGAGGGCCTCGGCGCCGGTGATCTTCATGTGTTCCTCCTCGGAATTTGGTTAAGTCAATTGGCTGGCGGGAGATTTCGGTTGGTTTCGGCAAAAAATCTGCGAAAACCGGGGATTTTTGGGCAACAAAAAAGGCCCCCCGCAGGGAGCCCAGGCGTACGTGATATGGGACGTGCGCCTACGGAGTTACTACCACCTGAATTTCAGGGCGAAGCGCGCGTCCGTTTGTCACGAAGATGAGTCTGCCACGCCCGACGGCGTTGCGCAACCGGCTCTTGACTCGGGATGTTCTTGCACTTACGGTGCAAATTCATGGAAATCCTGCGCACACCCGACAGCCGCTTCGAAGGATTGGCCGAGTGGCCCTATCCCCCCGTCTACACCGATGTTCCGTCAGGTGACGGGTCGGTGCTGCGGGTTCACCACATCGACGAAGGTCCGAAAACCGCGGCGCACACGATTTTGTGCATGCACGGCGAACCTTCGTGGGCGTACCTCTACCGCAAAATGATTCGCAGCTTCGTTGCGGCGGGCCATCGCGTCATCGCCCCCGACCTCGTCGGCTTCGGCCGCAGCGACAAACCAGCTGCGATGGCTGACTACACCTACGAACGCCACGTTGCATGGATGTCCGATTGGCTCGTCGCGAACGACCTGTCGAACCTGACGTTGGTCTGTCAGGACTGGGGCGGCCTCATCGGCCTGCGACTGGTCGCCGCGTTTCCCGATCGGTTCGCGCGCGTCGTCACCGCAAACACGTTTCTCCCCACGGGGGACCGCGACCCGGGCGCCGCGTTCCGCGCGTGGCGCGAGTACAGCCAGACGACGCCCGACTTCAACGTCGGCAACATCGTGCAGGGTGGTTGCGCATCGCGACCCATCGGCTCGCACAACGTCGCCGCATACGACGCCCCCTACCCCGACGATTCCTACAAAGCCGGTGCGCGAATTTTCCCGACGCTCGTTCCTGCATCCCCCGATGATCCGTCGGCCGAACCGAACCGCGCGGCGTGGACGGCCTTGATGGAATGGAACAAGCCGTTCCTCACCGCGTTCGGTGACAGCGATCCGATCACTGCCGGCGCAGATCGCCACTTCCAGAAGTTGATTCCGGGCGCAACCGGCCAGCCGCACACCACCATCGCCGGCGGCGGACACTTCATCCAGGAAGACAAAGGCGAAGAGTTGGCCGCAGTCGTCAACGACTTCATCGCACGTGGCGCCTGACAACTCGATGTCGGTCGACGAACAAATCGAACGAATCGACGGTCGTACCGCGCGCGGTGCGCGCACTCGCGAAGCCATCATCGACGCGTTGTACGACCTCCTGCGCGAAGGTCACGGAGACACCGGTGCGCGCGCGATCGCCGAGCGTGCGGGCGTGTCGACACGGTCGGTGTTCCAGCATTTCGAGGACCTCGAAACGGTTTATGCCGAGGTGGCCGCACGACAAGAACATGCGATCAATCCTCATCTTGCACCGCTCGACCCTCTCATCCCGATTGCGGAACGTGTCGACCGACTCGTGGCCGCACGTGACGAGATGTATTCGATCATCGCTCCGGTCCGCCGAGCCGTGAACGTACATCGCACGGCACGAACCTCACCACTCGTCCGAAACAACCTGAACCGCCTGCACAGAGCGATGCGTGAACAAGTCGCCGCGACGTTCCCGCGCGAAGTGTCCGGCGATGAACGACTGCTCGCACAAATCGACGTGTGCCTGTCGTTCGAGTCGTGGGACCAATTCACCTCTCAGCACGGATTGACGCGTGCGGCGGCACGCGGTCACCTCGCTGGCTTAGTGATCTCGCTCGTTGCCACCTGAGGCGGCGCAACACGTACATTTCTCGCATGCCAAGTGTTCAACGCCCGTTTACTTCCGGCGCTTAGGGTTGGATCGTGGTGAATCCACTGACAATTGAGGAACTGCGCGGCTTGTGCGCTCATTTGGGAGATTTGGTCGAGGGTCGTCGCCGGTCATTCGTTTCGGAACCGAGCCCCGAGAAGTTGCACGAACTGCGTGTCGCGGTGCGGTCTGCTCGATCGCTGCTGGTCTTGACGAGGGACTCGTACGCAACCGAACAATTGAACGAAGCCCGCCACGCCGGGGCGCGCCTGTCGTATCTCACGGGACGCGCTCGCAACCTCGACGTATTCATCGAGCACTGGAGGGACATCACGTTCGGTCTGGATCCCGAGGTCGTGGTCAACCTCGGACCGGTTCTCTCGCGTGTGAACGAGAACCGACTGGCTGAGTACAAAATCATCCGAGAGTTCCTACAGGGTGAGGAGTCCGAGACTTTTGCGGATGCACTCCGGGCTCTCGCGTCGCTGCCCGGTACGTCAGCGAAGGCCGACGATGTGGTTCGCAAAGCGATTCGACGGATCAACAAGCGCGTGCTCGCAGTATCGAACTCACTGTCCGACTTGGCGCCCGACGAAGTACTGCATCAAGCGCGCAAGGACCTGAAGAAGCTGCGCTATTCACTCGAGATGACTCGCGATCACTTCCACTCACGACAATTGGAAAAATTCGTAGAGACAGTTGCTGAACTACAATCAGTTATCGGCCGGCACCAAGATGCTGTGATGTTCTCGAACGAGTTGTGGTCGGTGGGTCGACGTCTTGCACACAGCGACGTCCCCGACACAGTTATCTCCATCGGAATCGTTCTCAACCCCATCGATGAGGTGAGGCGTCATGCTCGCCGTAAGTCGTTGGCAAAATTGCGTGCATACGCCGACGATGAATCTCAACAAGCCCTGAAGAAACTGGTCGGAAGTCTCGACTGATCAGAGCTGAACGCCTTGCAGCGTGGCGGCGGTGAGGGTGTTCTCGAGCAGACATGCGATCGTCATCGGCCCGGTTCCACCCGGCATGGGCGTGATTGCTCCGGCGATGCCCTTCACCGCGTCAAAGTCGATGTCGCCCACAATGCCTGATTCGGTGCGCGAGATGCCGACGTCGATGAGCGTCACACCCGGCTTGCAGTGTTCGGCGCCGATCATGCGTGCCTGACCACTCGCGCCAACGACGATGTCGGCCGACCTGCACAGTTCGGCAAGGTTCGACGTGCGACTGTGCGCGATCGTCGCGGTTGCGTCGACTCCCTTGCGCGACAACAGAAGTGCGAGCGGAGTGCCGACGAGAGTCGAACGACCGACGATCACCGCGTGACGGCCGGCGGTGGGAATCTTGTAGTGCTCGAGCAGGCGCAACACGCCGAGTGGCGTGCACGGCACGAGGCCGGGTTCACCACGCACCAGGCGTCCGAGTGAGCCCGTGGTCAAACCATCGACATCTTTCTCTGCAGGGAGGAGACGCAGCACCGCGTCGTTGTCGAGATGCGCGGGCAGCGGCTGTTGAACGAGGATGCCGTGCACAGCCGGGTCAGCGGCCAACCGACCAACAAGATCTTCGACCTGCGTCTGGGAAGCGGTCGCGGGGAGAACTTCGTTCTTACTCTGCAGGCCTGCTGCGGCAGCGAACTTGTGCTTGTTGCGGACGTAGGTGTGGCTCGGGCCGTCGTCTCCGACGAGGACGGTGGCCAGGCAGACATCCGGGTGGCCCGCGGCAGCCATGCGCGCTGCGATTTGTTTCACCATCAGGTCGCGCAGGGCAATGCCGTCGAGAATCAGGGGATCGGCGGCGGCGGGCATGCGGGACACGATACGGGCGGGAACCATGCGGCCCCGAGCCATTCCCCTAGCCTGTCTACCCTGAGCCCCAGGAGGCCTGTCACATGTCGACCACCACCCCATCGCCCGCAGCCATCGCCCCCGCAGACGGCAAGCTCGGCGTTCTCGTCATCGGCCTCGGCGCCGTCACCACCACGCTCATCGCCGGCGTCGAACTGGCCAAGCGCGGCCAGGGACTACCCATCGGTTCGATGACCCAGATGGGCACGATCCGTCTCGGCAAGCGCACCGACGGCCGTTCGCCCCTCATCAAGGACTTCGTGCCGCTCGCCAAGCTCGAGGACGTCGTGTGGGGCGCATGGGACGTGTTCCCCGACGACGCCTACGTTGCCGCCTCGCGCGCCGGCGTGTTGGAACAGGGCAAGCATATCGAGGCCATCTCCGAGGTTCTGCGCGACATCCGTCCGATGAAGGCTGCATTCGAGCGCAAGTACGCCCGCAACCTGACAGGCGAGCACACAATGGGTGACATCGGTAAGCGCGCCATGTTGAACGCCATCCGCGAGGACATCAACCGCTTCCGCGACCAAAAGGGCGTCAGTCGCCTCGTCATGATCTGGTGCGCCAGCACCGAGGTCTACATCGAGCCGTGCGAGGTGCATGCCACCATCGAGGCGTTCGAAAAGGCCATCGACGCAAACGACGAACGCATCGCTCCGTCCATGCTCTATGCGTACGCCGCGTTGCTCGAGGGCGTTCCGTTCGCAAACGGTTCGCCGAACCTCGCGGTCGACATGCCGTGCCTGCGCCAGTTCGCCACCGAGCGCAACATCCCGATTTCGGGCAAGGACTTCAAGACCGGCCAAACGCTGATGAAGACCGTTCTCGCGCCGATGGTGAAGGCACGTCAGCTCGGTCTTTCGGGTTGGTACAGCACGAACATTCTCGGCAACCGCGATGGCGAGGTTCTCGACGCGCCCGAGAACTTCAAGACCAAGGAAGAGTCGAAGCTCGGAGTGCTCGAGGACATCCTCGAGCCAACGAAGAATCCCGATCTCTACGGCGATGTCTTCCACAAGGTTCAGATCAACTACTACCCGCCGCGCGGTGACAACAAAGAGGGTTGGGACAACATCGACATCTTCGGATGGATGGGCTACCCGATGCAGATCAAGGTCAACTTCCTCTGCCGCGACTCGATTCTCGCCGCGCCGCTCGCACTCGACTTGGTGCTGTACTCAGACCTTGCGCAGCGCGCCGGACTCGGCGGCATCCAAGAGTGGCTGAGCTTCTATTACAAGAGCCCGCAGGTTGCTCCGGGTCTCTATCCGGAACACGACTTGTTCATTCAGCTGACGAAGTTGAAGAACACGCTGCGCTGGATGATGGGCGAAGACCAGATCACCCACCTCGGCCGCGAGTACTACGAAAACTGAGAGGGTTCTCGGTGTGTAACTACCCGCTTTTTGAACCTCTACACACCGGGAAATGACAGATGAAGAACCGAGTTCTCCCCTTCACCGTCGATGTCGCGTTTGTCGTCCTGTTCGTGTTCATCGGAACGCGCAATCACGACACCGACGAAAACGCGGCCGGTGTCGCTTCGACCGTCGCGCCATTTCTGATCGGCCTCATTGTCGGTTGGATCGGTTTGCGTGCATGGAAGACGCCGGTCGCAGTGTCGACGGGAGTTGCCATCTGGGTTTCGACGGTCGCAGTTGGAATGCCGTTACGCCACTTCGCGTGGGATCGCGGAACCGCCGGCGCATTCATCGTTGTTGCGACCGTCTTCAACGCGTTTACGCTCGTCGGATGGCGCGTCGTGCGAGAAAACATCGTTTCTCGGCGCAAAATCTGACACAAGCTGCACCTGAGCGCGCCGAAATCCCTCGCGTTCGAGGAGCGAGAAGGCGACGGCGCCGACGAGGTACAACGGGCCGACGACACCGAGAGCGGCCTCAACCGAAAAGTTTGAGGCGATCGCTAGACCACCAACGAGGCCGACAACGTAAGCCAGATTGAAGGCGATGTCGTAGGCAGCAAACACACGCCCGCACGACCCGGGTGCCGCGTTGGCCTGGATCGTCGCATCCGATGCCACCCGTAAGTTTTGGAAGAGAAAGACAAGAATTCCGACTACTACAAGACGCGGCGCAGGGCCGGGGACAAATGCCAACGGCGACACTGCACAGAATGAACTAGCGAAGCACCCAACCGTCAGCGGTCGACGTGGAATGCGTTCGTTGACCCATTCAGATGTGACACTCCCAGCGAAAGCCGCCACACCAGCGATCGCAAGTGTCAGCGCGTAGCCCGACGCCGAACCGTCCGTTCGTCCATCTACGTCGAGTGCAACGGTTGCGACGATGAGACCGACGAGCAGTCGATGGGTACTTGTTGATGCAAGCGCGTAGCGAGTTTTTCCACAAGCGAGCTGAGCGGCTACTGCACGCCACCTAATGGCCTTCGTCTCACCCTCGCCACCCAACCAAGCTCTCGTTCGATCGAAACCGTAGGCCGCCGCAAAGTGACCGATCGATACGATCACGAGTTGTCCCACGGAGCCGAATACCAGAGATGCGCCGAACAACCCCGCGCCTAACGCCCCCGCGACGACGCCGACGATTAGCATCAAGGAATCAGCCGCGACGAGTTCGTGCTGGCGAACCAAGTGACGGACCGAGGCGATGCGCGCAGTGAAGAGAATCCGCGTCGCGCAAAGCGCACAGACGAAGACGACAAACGTTGCCGGCTTTGAGCTGAACGCAACTGCCACCGCCGCACAGATTGCGAGACATGCCCGAAGGGCTTGACCTGACACTAGAATCTGTCTTCTGGGCCAGCGGTCTGCGACAAATCCACCGATCGGCCCCGCAAGAACGAGCGGCGCGGCGCCGGTCATGGCGGCCTGTGCGAGGAGAACCGGTGTCGGCCCCTCGGAATCGGCGAACAGGAGTGCTCGTGCGAGAACCACCAGCATCAACGCATCCGCCGTTTGTGAAACGAACTGTGCAGTGACCACCCGACGAAAGTCAGCGAACTTCAACAAAGATCGTCGCGATACGTGGAGGTGATCACCGTGACGTGTGAGTTCCATCAACCGACCGTTCTACGACTGTGCTGCACACTTTGATGATGTCCCACAATTCGCGAGAGCGCCGTGATTCAAGGTGAACGCACCGTAACGAACACCCTTCCGGAGGGCGAACTGTTTTGGCTTCAAGCAGGAGCACCAAATTCGCACCCAACATTTCGACTCCAGTCGAACCAGATTCACTTGTCGGCTCCCAGTGGTTCACTTCGCTTTCCTATTTTCGGAATTCCATGAGAACAAAAATCCACACCCCAAAACGTTTTCGACTTGTCGGTTCGTTGTTGATCGCCGCATCGCTCTTCGTAGCATGCGGTGGCGACGACTCATCCGATGTCGAAGAAACCACCGTTGACACCGCGACAATTGCCGACACAGCGTCGACGATCGCCGAAGAGACCGAAACCACAATGGCGGAGGACGCCTCAACGACCGACGCCTGTACCCCTGATCAGGAGATCATCGATGCCGGAAAGTCCGAAGGTCAGGTCAACCTGATCGCACTTCCCGACAACTGGGCCAACTACAAAGGCATCTTGGCGGCCTACCGCGACAAGTACCCGGAGATCAAGAATCCGGTTGCCAACCCGGACGCTTCTTCGGCCGACGAACTAACCGCCGTCGAAACGCTGAAGGGCCAGCCCGACATGCCGGACGCGCTCGACGTCTCGCCAGCTATCGCCCAGGAAGTCGATACCAAGGGTCTATGGGAGCCATACAAGCCCTGCAGCTGGGACGAAATCCCGACGAACATGAAGGACCCGGACGGTAAGTGGGTCGCGGCGTACTACGGCATCATGGCGATTGGAACCAACACGACGGTCGTCGCTGACGGTGCACCGAGGTCCTTCGCCGACCTCAAGGACCCCAAGTACAAGGGCAAAATTTCGTTGAATGGTGACCCGCGTGAAGCCGGCGCCGCGTTCGCTGCAGTGATGGCGGCGTCGATCGCCAACGGTGGCTCATTCGACGACATCCTTCCCGGTATCGAATACTTCGCCGAGTTGAAGCAGAGCGGAAACCTCGCGGGTACCGATGTCACCGAGGCCACCGTGATCTCAGGTGAAACGCCGATTTGGCTCGACTGGACCTACAACTATCCGGGTCTCGCGCCGACCCTTACCGAGAACGGCATCACTTGGGAAATCAACGTTCCAAGTGACGGCGTCTACGGCGGCTACTACGCCCAGGGCGTTGTCAAGGACAGCCCGCACCCGAACGCAGCGAAACTGTGGATTGATCACATCGTCTCTGACGAAGGTGCGCTCGGCTACATCGAGGGTGGCGCCGTGCCGGCTCGTTACGCAGCACTCGTCGCCACCGGGAAGGTCACCGACGCGATGAAGAAGAACATGCCTGCCGACGATCTCGTTGCCAAGGTTGCTTTCCCCTCACAGGATCAGATCGCCAAAGCCAAGGAAGTACTGGCCGAGCAGTGGCCGACGCTCGTCGGCTGATCGACTGGGCGAAATCGAAGATGCCTGTTGTCCCCCTTTCAGGTATTCCTCGGTCGGGGAGTCCGCTTCGGCGGACTCCCCGTTCCGCTTTGTCGGGCATCGTAGGACTCGTCCCGTTTGCAGCGTTCGTCGGGCTCTTTCTCATCTGGCCGGCAGTTTCGTTGTTCAGACTCGCGGTTCGCCCGACGCGGAACACGAACATTTCCGCGATGCGAGAAGCCGTCACAGGCTCATACCTCAACTCATTTCTCTACACCATCAAGCTGAGTTTTCTCTCAGCGTTGCTCGGTGCGATTTGCGGAACCTTCTTGACCGCCGCAGTCATGCGAGTCGAGCGCCCAACGTGGGTACGACAGGCCGTTTCGAGCTTTGCGGGCGTAGCTGCCAATCTCGGCGGCATTCCTCTCGCATTTGCATTTCTTGCGGCACTTGGCACGCAAGGTCTCGTAACAAAGGCGCTCAGCTGGTTTGGGATAGACCTCATTGGTGCGGGTTTCACGATTTCAAATTTCGCCGGAATCACGATCGTCTACCTGTACTTCCAAATTCCGTTGATGTTTCTCGTCACACTTCCAGCGTTCGAAGGTCTTCGACCTACGTGGCGTGAAGCAGCCGCAAATCTTGGTGCGAGCACCACGCGCTACTGGCGACACGTTGGCCTTCCGATACTTGCCCCCGCTCTCCTCGGCGGATTCCTGCTGCTCTTCGCCAATGCCTTCAGCGCATATGCAACGGCCTATGCCTTGTCATCAGGTGGCGCACGTTTGATCCCCGTCCAGATTCGGTTTTTTCTGCAAGGAAACACCATTACGGGCAAGGACAACCTTGGCTACGCAATGGCGGCGTGGATGATCATCATCATGATCGCCGTCATGGGCGCTTATCTTCTTCTGCGCAAGAGGTCTGAACAATGGCAACGTTGACCAATCGACCCAAGACACCTCTCTGGGCATGGGTTGTCATCACTCTTGCAGCAATCTTCTTCGTCCTCCCCATGTTGGCGATGGCTCGATTCGCTTTCCAACGAGTGCCGGTCGCACTTCTCGGACGCAACACGCTCTTTGATCGCTGGACACTCGATGGCCTCGTCGATATGTTCCGCGATCCGGACTTTCGACCTGCACTCTGGTTGAGCCTGCGGATTTCGGTTCTGACAGTCGCCCTCACTCTCCTCGTCATGCTCCCGACAGCTCTGTGGGTGAACGTCCAAGCACCGCGCCTTCGCTCGATGGTCGAAACCGCAACGCTCCTTCCCTATGTCGTGCCACCGATCGCTTTGGTAGTGGGCGCAGGTGGCGCATTCCGCGATCTTGCACCGTGGTTCCTCCGTAGCGACTACTGCCTCGTTCCCTTCTACGCCGTGCTGGCAATGCCATTCACATTTCGTTCGCTCGATACAGGATTGAGATCGATTGACCTGAAGACCCTCATCGAAGCCTCCCGTTCTCTTGGGGCATCGCTGACCACGACACTCCTGCGCGTAGTCGTTCCCAACATCAGCAGCGCACTATCGGGCACTGTCTTCCTCACGATCACCGTGGTGCTCGGCGAGTTCACGATCGCCTCGCTTTTGCTCAAGCCCACGCTGCCGCTCTACATGTCGTACTCACAAGGGAGAAATCCCCAGGGTGCACTTGGATTGGCCGTCCTTCTCCTGGCCTTGACGACACTCCTCTTCTTCGGGGCTATTCGCCTACGGCGCCGAGGAGCGGAAAGAAACACCTTCAGAATTGGAGCGATGCCATGAGTCAATCGAAGGACATGTGCTTCGAGTTGGTCACCAAGACCTTCGGCGCCACTGTTGCACTTGAGCACTTCTCGCTCACGGTCAGATCGGGCGAATTACTCACGCTTCTTGGTCCAAGCGGCTGCGGCAAAACTACCGCGCTTCGAATCGCTGCCGGGTTCGAACGGCCAGACACGGGGCGGGTACGCGTCGGCGCGGTCGACATCACGAATCAACCTCCGCACCTTCGTCAGATGGGAATGGTCTTCCAGAGCTACAGTCTTTTTCCACACTTGTCGGTCATCGACAACGTCACGTTCGGGCTGAGAATGCAACGCGTTGCTCCAAATGAACGACGCGTGCGCGGGCTGCAGATGCTCGAACTGGTGAGAATGGAGGGCCTGACGGATCGGTTACCCCACCAACTTTCAGGCGGCCAGCAGCAACGTGTTGCCCTTGCCCGTGCCTTGGCAACACAACCGGATGTATTGCTCCTCGACGAGCCCTTGAGTGCCCTCGACGCCAAGGTTCGCGCAGAGGTACGTGACGAAATCAGGACATTGACGACTCGTCTCGGCACCACGACCATCTTTGTTACTCACGACCAAGAGGAAGCGCTCGGGATTTCGGACCGGATTTGCGTGATGAACAAAGGAATCGTCGAACAGGTCGGATCACCAACCGAGATCTATGACCACCCAAAGTCATCATTCGTGGCGGACTTTGTTGGTGAACTCAACCGTATCCACGTTGGCGGGGTGGATCTCGTCGTTCGCCCCGAACAGGTGATCTTGGACAACAGCCACACCGCGGACACAGGGGGCGAAATAGCCGCAGTGTCGTTCCATGGCTCGTTCATGCGTTATCAGGTGCGGCTCGACGATGGACAGGTTGTCACTGCGGTTGCCAAGCACACACCCGGTTCAGGCATGGCGGCAGGGACTCGGGTGAAAGTGAAGATTGGAGAGGGCAAACATGAACGTCCTGTCTGAGCACCACGTCGACACCTTCCGGCGCCTCGGATGGGTCGTCACGGACCTGCTCGACGACACGACCGTGCGCGAGCTCCAGCGATGGGTCACGGATATCGCGACCTGGCCCGACGACGGCCCGTGGCTGAACTACCGAGAGATGACTGACTTCGGCCCAAAGATCTGTCGCACAGAAAATTTCACTCCCTACCACGCGGGTATGTATCAGCTCCTGAGAGTCGGGCGCCTCGTCGCAGCTGCGGCGGATCTTCTCGGCGAGCCTGCAGTTCTCTACAAGGAGAAGATCAATTACAAATTGACTGGCGGTGCCGGTTTCGCCCCCCATCAAGATGCCCCCGCGTACCGCTTCGTCGATACTCACATCAGCTGCATGGTTGCAGTTGATCCGTCGACGACGCTAAACGGCTGCCTCGAAGTTGTCTCGGGTATGTACGCCGAAATTCTTCCGATGGACGATGTCGGTTGCATCCGTAGTGAACTCGCGGAAAGTTTCACGTGGGAGCCAGCCGAACTGGATGCAGGCCAAGTGCTGTGGTTCCATTCACGAACGCCGCACCGCAGCGGCCCAAATCTGTCGGGCCACGATCGCCGCGCGCTCTATCCCACCTACAACGCGCTGAGCGAGGGCGATCTCCGAGATCGCTACTACGAGCAGAAGGCCAGCGAGTTGGCCGCATCGAAGAAACAAGGTTCAACAGTTCAACTCTCCCTCATCGGGGATTTCCAAGGAAGGCCCGTCACGTGACGCTCTCGATTTCCGACATCATCAATCTCTTCGATACGTGGGGCGGTGACACGTACAGCGAGTCGGTCTCCCAAGTCGCCCACGCGGAACAGTGCGCCGCTCTCGCGCGGAAGGCCGGTTCCGACGACCACCTCGTCGTTGCCGCTCTGTTGCACGACGTGGGTCATCTTCTTGTGCTCGAGAACACCGGCGGGCAATCTCAACTCGATACGGACGACGAACACGAGGCCACGGGCGCACGGTGGATTGCGCAGCTCTTCGGCCCACGCGTTGCGGCGCCGATTGCCTTGCATGTTGCCGCGAAACGGTACCTGTGCGCGGTTGAGAGCGGGTATTTCGACGTTCTCTCTCCTGCTTCAGTGGCGAGCCTTCGTATCCAGGGTGGCCCGATGCCTAGCGACGAAGCCACCCGTTTCGAGCGCATGCCGCACTTCGCCTCCGCAGTCGCGCTGCGACGTTGGGACGACGAATCCAAGGTGCGTGAACTCGAGGTCGCGCCATTTTTGTCCTACATCCCGATGATGGAGCAACTCATCAACATCGGTTGACTTCCCGGTGCACGACGTCGCGAAAAGCGAGTAGCTACGCACCGAGAACCCTTGGGCTAGAAGTTGGTGATGGCGCCGGTCTCGGCACCCTGCACGAGCTTGGCGTACTTGCCGAGCACGCCCATCGTGTAGCGCGGCGGGTTCGGCTTCCAGCCGACCTTGCGCTTTGCCATTTCCTCGTCGCTCACCAACAGGTCGAGACGCTTCTCGTGAACGTCGATGAGAATCCGATCGCCGTCACGCACGAATGCGATCGGGCCACCGTCGACGGCTTCGGGCGCAACGTGGCCGATGCAAAAACCCCACGTGCCGCCGCTGAAGCGGCCGTCGGTGATCAACGCACAGTCGGCACCGCGACCCGCGCCCTTTAGTGCGCCGGTGATCGCGAGCATCTCGCGCATTCCCGGTCCACCCTTCGGGCCTTCGTAGCGAATGACCAACACGTCGCCGGGCTTGATCTTCCCCGCGAGAATCTCGGCCATCGCACCGTCCTCACCGTCGAAGACACGCGCGGTTCCCTCGAAATGCATCTGATCGTGGGTGAGGCCAGCAACCTTGACGACCGAGCCCTTCGGCGCAAGTGAACCGGTGAGGATGTTGATTCCGCCTTCGGAGTGGATCGGCTGAGAGACGGGGTGAATCACGTCGCCGTCCGGCGCCGGCGGATTGATCTCGGCGAGGTTCTCAGCCATTGTCTTGCCGTTCACTGTCATGACGTCGCCATGCAACAGGCCCGCGTCGAGCAGTGCCTTCAGCACCACCGGAACGCCACCGATGCGATCGACGTCGGACATGTGGTACTTGCCGCCGGGCTTCAGGTCGGCGAAGTGGGGCACTTTTGCAGCGATGCGGTTGAAGTCGTCGAGGCTCAACTCGACGCCCGCCTCGTGGGCGATGGCGAGCAGGTGCAGCACCGCATTCGTGCTACCGCCGAGAGCGTTGGTGATTGCGATCGCGTTTTCGAACGCCTTCTTCGTCATGATGTCGCGCGGGCGCAAGCCCAGTCGCAGCATGTTGACGACCGTCTCACCGGCACGGCGAGCATCGTCTTCGCGACGTGGGTCGATGGCGGGCGGCGAGGCGGTACCGAGCAGGCTCATGCCCAACGCCTCGGCGATCGAGGACATCGTGTTCGCGGTGAACATGCCGCCACAGGCTCCTTCGCCCGGACATGCGTGCTCTTCGATCGCCTTCAGTTCGGCATCGTCGATCGTGCCGAGCGCGTGCGCGCCGACTGCTTCGAAGACACTCGTGATGTCGAGCGCCTTGCCGCGCAACTGGCCGGGCATGATCGACCCGTTGTAGACGAACACCGACGGCAAATTCAGGCGGGCAGCGGCCATCAGCATCGACGGAATGCTCTTGTCGCAACCGGCGAGGCCAACGAAACCGTCGAAACGCTCGGCGTGCACCACGGTCTCGACCGAGTCGGTGATGACCTCGCGGCTGACCAACGATGCGCGCATTCCCTCGTGGCCCATCGAGATGCCGTCGCTGACGGTGATGGTGCCGAACTCGAGGCCGATGCCACCCGCCTGCTGAACACCGATCTTGGCGAACTGCGCCAACTTGCGCAGCGTCATGTTGCAGGGCGTGACCTCGTTCCACGCGGACGCGATGCCGATCTGAGGTTTGTCCCAGTCACCGTCGCCGAGACCGACCGCGCGGAGCATCGCTCGCGCGGGCGCCTTCTGTGGGCCGTCGGTGACGTCGCGGCTGCGCGGTTTGATGTCGACTGGTGTGCCGTCAGGAGTCGGAGACATGCGGCAAGGCTATTCGCCCCACCCGATTTCAGGCGTGGCTCGGCGCGTTTTCGTCGACGGCGGTCTTCGTCGTCGTTCCATCGCGACCACCGTGCAAAAACGCCCAGCCAATGGGGATCAGATAGGCGAAATATGCGATGACACGCACGTGCTCGGCCTCGTTGTGCCAGCCAAAGAGGCCCTTCATGAAGTCATAGAAGGTGCCCGATGCCCACGCACCCGTGGCGATGCTCCACGTCGGCTCGACCAACCAACCGGATTCGAAACCGAGGAGTTCGCGATATTCGTGGAAGAACTTGCCGAACAGCCCCGCTGCGAAGAGAATCAACAACACGCCCGTGACGTTGAAAAAGACGCGCAGGTTCACCCGGTTGCCGCCCACGTACGCGAGGCGACCGAGCACCGCGGCAACCACGAGCCCGAGCAGGCCGCCCGCAACGACGTACGAACCGCCCGACGACGCCGTCTCGGCCGAAATGAGAAACAGAACGGTCTCGAGTCCTTCACGCACGACGGCGACGAACGCGATGGTCGCGAGCGCGCGGTCGGTCGTTGCCGAGTCGACCTGCGCACGCAACTCGGCGCCAAGACCGCGGGAGTGGCGACGCATCCAGAAGATCATCCACGTGAGAACACCCGCGGCCACCAGGGCGATCGTGCCTTCGATGAACTGTTCGGGCTTGCCCTCGAACTCACCGACGAAGACATGGAAGGCAATGCCACCAACGAGGCACAACAGGGCCGCCAGTCCGGCGCCCTTCCACACGGTTGCGATCTCGGAACGCCGACCGCTCTTGGCGAGATACGCGACGAGAATCGCAAGAACCAGCGCGATTTCCAGGCCTTCGCGCAGTGTGATGAGGAAGCTCGCTCCCACGGGGACCTCCAGAGACTTGGGGTGTAAGGACTACCTAACTTATGTTAGGCATACCAAACACCCGCCGACAACCTCCCGGCGGAAGAAACCTAACGACGGTCGGCCGACGCGCCGAAGCCGAAGAGTTGGCTGCCGACCTTGCGCATCTGGATTTCCTCGCTGCCCTCGGTGATGCGGTATCGACGGTGGTGTCGGTAGATGTGCTCGAAGGGCATGTGACGCGAATACCCGACCCCACCGCAGGTCTGCATCGCGCGATCAGCGGCATCGCAGGCCAGTCGGTTGGCGCGGTAGTTGCACATCGCGACGAGGTGCGTGACCTCCATGTGGTGTTTGTTGTCGAGTGACCACGCGGTGTAGCGCACCAACTGGCGCAACATGGCGGCTTCGGTGTGCAGTTCGACAAGCGGGAACTGAATCCCCTGGTTCGTCGACAGTTTCTTGCCCCACGTCACGCGGGTGTTCGAGTACTTCACGGCCTCGTTGATGCAGAACTGGGCTGCGCCAAGCGACGATGCTGCCTGGCGGATCCGGTTCTCGTGGACGAAGTGCTGCGCAAGTTCCAACCCGTGATCGACACGACCGAAGACGGCGTCGGCACCGACGCGCACGTCTTTCATGCTCACTTCCGCGTGATCGGTCGGCATGTTGAACGTCCACCAGAAGAACTCGACCTTGAAGCCGGGCGAATTGGTCGGCACGAGGAACGCAGTGATGCCGACGGGGTCGCCGGGCTTGCCGTTGGTGCGTGCGAAGATGATGTCGTGCGTGGCGTGGTGCAGGCCACTGTTCCAGCGCTTCATGCCGTTCAACACCCATTCGTCGCCATCGCGATACGCGGTGGTTTCCATGTACGTGGCATCGCTGCCGTGGTTCGGTTCGGTGAGGCCAAAGGCCAGGCGACGCGTACCGTCGAGGAACCCTGGCATCCACTCGGCTTTCTGGGCGTCGGTGCCGAAATCACGCATCATGAGAACCGTCGGGAAGTTGCCCACGATGCTCGATTCGTTCTGCAGGTCGTTGTGCAGGCCGAGACCCTTTGTCGCGAGATGCTCGCGGATGATCGCCATCTCGAGGTTCGTCGCGCTGCGGCCGCCGTACTCTTTCGGCAACGCGAGCCGCAACCAACCCGCAGCATCTGCACGACGACGCATCTCGCGCAACAATGCTTCCCAGTCCTCACGGGGCACGCCACCGTTGTCGAAGTCGGTGCGCGCCCATTCGCGACGATGGTCGAAGAAGCGGATGTTGTCGTCCTGCTGTTCGAGAGGCTTGATCTCGCGCTCGATGAAGGCATCGAGCTCGTCGAGTGTGGTCTGAATTTCCTTCGGGATCGCGAAGTCCATGGCCCGAGGGTAGGCGACGGGTTTCACGGTCTCCGAAAGCACCTCCCATCGGTTACCCAACGGTAGGTGAGGCAAGATAGACGGTCGAAGAGAAAGCACAGGTTGAGAAGATGCCAGCAAGCCAGGTGACCCGAGTCGGAGTAGTCGGTTGTGGTCTCATGGGCTCGGGTATTGCCGAGGTGTGCGCGAAAGCCGGCCTCGACGTGATGGTCCGCGAGATCAACCCCGCGGCGATGGAGGCGGGCCAGAAGCGCCTGACAGCGTCGCTCGACCGTGCTCTCGGGGCGAACAAAATCACCGAGGACGAGCGTGACTCGGCTCTCTCACGCCTCAGCTTCACCACCGACCTCGCCGACTTTGCGGATCGCCAATTGGTCATCGAGGCCGTCATCGAAGACGAAGGCTTGAAGACCGAGGTCTTCTCGCATCTCGACAAATACGTCGAGGACGACAACGCGATCCTCGCCACGAACACCTCGTCGATTCCTGTGATGAAACTCGGCATGGCCACACAGCGGCCGTCCCAAGTCGTCGGCGTTCACTTCTTCAACCCGGTGCCGGTGTTGAAACTGGTCGAACTTGTCCCTTCGCTTCTCACCTCGGGCGACACCATCTCGCGGGCCGTCGAGTTCGCCGAAGGAACACTGCACAAGAAAGTCATCCGTTCGAACGACCGTGCCGGGTTCATCGTGAATGCCCTGCTCGTGCCCTACATCCTCTCGGCTGTGCGAATGATGGAGTCGGGCTACGCGTCGGCGGAAGACATCGACCTCGGCATGGTCGAAGGCTGCGCCCACCCGATGGGCCCGTTGCGCCTCGCCGATCTCATCGGCCTCGACACGATCGGTGCGATCGCCGAAAGCTTGTACGCCGAATTCAAGGAACCGCTGTACGCCGCACCACCGCTGCTGTCGCGGATGGTCGACGCCGGCCTTCTCGGCCGCAAGGCCGGACGCGGCTTCTACGACTATGCCAAGAAGTAACAGCGGAAAGTAAAGGAAGGAACGAGATGACCGAACAACTGTTTTCACTCGATGGCGAACAGATCGCCTTTCGCGACGTCATGCGCAAGTTCGCCGAAGACAAGATCGCGCCTCTCGCTGCCGAAACCGACCGCACCGGCGAGTACTCGTGGGATGCATTCAAGGCACTGCAGCAGATGGAACTCACGGCGCTCTCCTACCCCGCCGAATACGGCGGCACCGGTGCTTCGCTCGTCACACAGGCCATGGTGGCCGAGGAACTCGCGCGCGTCTGTGCCAGCACCAGCCTCATGTTCCTGATCTCGAAATTGGGCATGCTGCCCGTCATCAACTTCGGCAGCCACGAACTGAAGTCGAAGTACCTGCCGCGAATTTGTACCGGTGAGTCGCAGTGCAGTTACGGCTTGTCCGAGGCCGACGCCGGCAGCGACGTCGCGTCGATGACCACGCGCGCCGTGCGCGACGGCGACGACTGGATCATCGATGGTTCGAAGATCTGGATCACGAACGCGGGCATCAGCGATCTCTACACGGTGTTCGCACGTACGAGCGACGATCGCCACAAGGGAATCACCGCATTCCTGGTCGAAGCGAGCTGGGGCGTGCACGTCGACAAAATCGAACACAAGCTCGGAATCAAGGGCTCGCCAACCGGTGTCATTCGCTTCGACAATCTGCGGGTGCCCGACGCCAATCGGATCGGGGACGTCGGTCAGGGATTCGCCATCGCGATGCACACACTCGACCGCAGCAGGCCGACGATCGGCGCACAGGCCGTCGGTATCGCGCAGGGTGCCATCGACTATGCCGTCGGCTACATGAAAGAACGCAAGACCTTCGGCGCGGCACTCTCCACGCGCCAGGGCCTGCAATGGATGGTGGCCGAGGCGCAAATGCAGGTCGAAGCCGCACGCACCCTCGTCTACCGTGCCTGCGCCGCAGTCGATGCCGACGACCCGTACGGCGAACTGTCGACACTCGGCGCCATGGCGAAGTGCTTCGCTTCGGATGTCGCGATGAAAGTCACCACCGACTGCGTCCAACTGTTGGGCGGCTACGGCTACACGAACGACTTCCCCGTCGAGCGCATGATGCGCGATGCCAAGATCACCCAGATCTACGAAGGCACGAACCAGATCCAGCGCATGGTCATCGCGAAGAAGGTTTTCGGCTGAGCCAAACCGCCCGCATCGTGGTGGCCGACGGTGTCGGCGCTCCATGGGATCTTTTGCACGACCAAGTCGAAAAGGTCCGCCGCCGCGGTGAAGCCTGCGAGGTCTTCGTTGGTTGGTGCCTCTCTGACGGACTGAAGTGGCTCGAGGCGTCGCCCGACATCACCGTGCGGTCGTTCATGGGCGGCAACGGATCACGACACCTGGCGACGTCTCCCCACTTCAACTACGTTCCGGTCCGGTTCTCACATCTGCCCCGCGCCATGACCACTTGGCTCCAGCCCTACACGCTGTTGGTGTCGGCACTGCAACGCGGGTCGACGTGGCACCTCGGCACCGAAGCGGGCTGGATTCCCGCCGCCATTGAAAACGCAAGTCAAGTCATCGTCCGGCCGAATCCGAGACTGCCCGCGACAACGTCACTGGGCAACATCGACCTTGGCCCCCGCATGTCAATCGATGAAGGGTCGACGGCGCCGCCAGAGGTGATCTCTCCCCCCGTGGTTGACGATGTTTCCCGCGCCATCGCCGAGCGAATCGTTGCACTCCTTCCCGACAATGCCGCGATTCAGTACGGCCCCGGGCCAATCGGCGCGGCGTGCGTCGAACTCCTCAACCGACCAACGCGAATTCGATCGGGCATCGTCAGCGACGCGGTCGTCGAGGCGGCAAGGCGAGGCGTCGTCACGGGAACGCCCGTCGGTTCCTACGCCATCGGCACCGCTTCCTTCTACGCCGAAATCGCAGAACGTGGCTGGGTCGACCGCGTTGAAAAAACCCACGATCACCGCTCACTCTCGGACGACACCTTCTTCGCCCTCAACACGGCGCTCGAGATCGACCTGTCGGGACAAGTGAACGTCGAGAACATCCGCGGCACGACCGTCGCAGGACTCGGGGGGCATGCCGACTTTGCGTTCTCTGCGGCATCCAGTCGTCACGGTCTCAGCATCGTCGCACTGCCCAGTCGTCGCGGTTCGACACCCACGCTTGTGGAGAAACTGACAGAAAACGTGACGACCCAGCGATCCGACATCGATGTTGTCGTCAACGAAAACGGAGTGGTTGATCTCCGGGGCCTCAGCGATCGGGAACGAGCACGATCTCTCTCCCGCTTGTGGAATCTCTGATCGGTTATCCCCGAGTAAGCACGACGGGCAACGACTTCAGTCCCCGCGACAGCATCGTCGGGTTCCATTCGAGCACCGAGCGGTCAACGGCCATCGAGATCGAACCAAACTCGCGGAGAACCGCCGAAAGGGCCAGGTCTGCCTCGAGCCGGGCGAGGGGCGCCCCAAGGCAGTAGTGCAAACCGAACCCGTAGCCAATGTGGCTCGTGGGGTTGCGACGAAGATTCAGCGCGTCGGGATCATCAAAGACCACGGGGTCTCGGTTTGCCGAAGGGTTGACGAGAAAAACACGCTCACCGGCCTTCATCTCGACGCCCCCGAACTCATGATTTTCCTTCACCAGACGAACCATCGACCGAGCAGGGCCGTCGAAGCGAGTGATCTCCTCGAGTGCCATCGGCATGATGTCGGGATCACGCCGCAGGTCGTCCATCTGGTCGGGGAAATCGAGAAGCGCGAGCAGGCCATTGGTGATGAGATTGGTCGTTGTTTCGTGGCCCCCAAACAACAGCAGCGTGCAGGTGGAAATGAGCTCGTCTCGTGACAACGAGTCACCATCTTCCTGCTCGAGCAGCAGGCTGATGAGGTTTTCTTCGGGGGCGACCTCGAACTTCTCGATCATGCCGAGGAGATAGTCGCGAAGATCGAGCATCCCGCGCGCTGCTTGGTGGAAACGATCAGGATTATCGTAGGCACCGAACACCAGCGATGTCAGTTGGTCGGACCATTCCTTGAAGAGGATGCGGTCCTGCGGTGGAACGCCGAGCATCTTTGCAATGACAATTGCGGGTAGTGGTGCGGCAAACTCGGCGATGAAGTCGACCGGTCGACCCTCGGGAAGATCTGCAATCAGGCTTCCAACAACTTCTTGGATGTCGGCGGTCTGGGCCCGCACGACGGGCGGAGCAAAAATTCGCGAAACAAGTCGACGCAAACGGGTGTGGTTCGGCGGATCGAGAAAGACCATCCAGTTGGCGAGAATGCGGAATGTTTCGTCGACTGCGGCTGAGTTTGTCTGTCGCATCACCGATGCGCGGAACGGCTCCATCCGGTCGGCCGTGAGACTTCCGTTGCGGAGGGCCGCGGTGACCAGTTCGTGCGTCGTCAGCACCCACGCTTTGTGGCGCGTGTTCCAGTGGATCGGTGCGGTATCACGCAGGTGACCGAAGAACGCGTACGGATCTCGCACGGCATCATCGCACACGAGATTGTCGTCGAACCGTGCTGTCGACAGTGAACTTCTCGAGGTGTCGTCGTCTTCGCTCATCTGCCCTGTTTCTATCGTTTCGTTCGGAATCTTGTTCGTCATGAGAGCGTCATTCCTCCGTCCACAGTGATGATCTGACCAGTGACAAATGACGCGTCGCGGCTGGCAAGAAACCCAACGACGGATGCAATCTCGGAAGGATCCGCGAACCGACGCATCGGGATCGTGCGCAACACACTCTTCATCAATTCGTCACGCGTGATCTTGGCGTACCGTGCCGCGCGATCCAAGGTGCCTTCAATCATGTCGGTCGTCGTGCTTCCCGGGGCAATGCAATTGACCCGGACACCGAACCGTGCGAGTTCAAGTGCCTGTTGGATTGTCAAGGCCTCCACCGCCGCCTTCGATGCGTTGTACGCGCCATAGCGAGCAAGTGGACGCTTGCCGGCGGTCGAGGAGAAATTGATGATCGACTTGTTCTCGCACTTCGACGACTGAAGCAACGGAACGAGGGTCCGGCACATGTCATAAATGGTGTCGACGTTGACGTGGAACGTATCGCTCCACAACTCGGCCGGCGTCTCGTGCGCTGCATACGTGTTCGCCTCACCGGGAGTACCAGCGTTGTTGACCACGGTTGCAAGATCACCCGAACGCTCGGAAGCAACAGCGAACGCTTCGATCACGGTTTTGTCACGCAGATCACCAACGATGGCCACCGCGCCACCCCCGTTCGACACCACTTCATCCGCCACCGATTGCGCTCCGAGCCAACCGGCCTCGCGCTCTGTCTCCGTCATCGAGGCTGGTGAATCACTGCGCCCGTGGACAACGACGAAGTACCCATCGCTTGCCAGACGCAGTGCGCATGCGCGACCAATACCGCGCATACGACCAGCACCGGTGACGACAGCTACTTGGCGCGCGTGGACCACGCTTTCTCCCTTGACCTTCTCCCTCGGAGTCATGACGATCGGGTCCTGAACCCGGGGCTGGGGTGTGTCCGGTGTGGGTCGGCAGAGCCGACCCACACCGTCACCACCACCCGGGGATCAGGGAAGCTGGTAGAACTTGCGCGGAGTGGCCTCCGACGAACCCTCGGCGGGCACGTTGTCGGCGGTCACGAGCACCGAGGTCGCAAGGATCTGCTTGCCGGCGGTGCCGGGCGCAGCGTTGCCTGCGATCATGTCGGCCGCGATCTGACAAGCAGCCTCACCGCCGAACTCGTGGCCGTCGGCCACTGTTGCGACAAATGAGCCACCCTCACGGATCGCTGCGTACTCCTCGGGGTCACCGTTCATCGAAACAACGACGGCCGAGCTACCCGCAGCAGTCACCGCTGCTGCAGCACCGACGCCGAGCGAGCCGAAGCCACCGACGACAGCCTTCGCATCGGGGTTCGCCTGGAGGGCGGCCTCGACCGACTTCTGTGCCGACTCGGCGGTGAAGCCAAGTGCCTCACCGACGACGACGAGTTCGATACCCGCAGCGTCGAGCACTTCCTTCAGGCCTTTTTCACGGCTCTGGAGAGCAGGGTTGTTCGCATTCACGAGGATGACCTGACCCGAACCAAGCTTTTCGACGAGGTAACGACCGATAATGCGGCCGTCCTCTTCCTGGTTGGCATCAAGTGCGACGACGCCCTCGGGATTGCCGGCGCCCCAAATGACGACCGGGGTCTTCGCCTCAGTGAACGCGGCGATCAGCGATTCCTGGCCGGTCATGTCGATACCGATGTTGAACACAGCGTCGACCTTGGCGCTTGCCCAACCCTCGAGGAGTGCGGGCAGCTTGGTCGGGTCGCCACCGACGTCCTGGTAATCAACCGTTCCACCGTTCTTTTCGATGCAAGCCTGAAGCGGCTTCGACCAGCGCTCTGCACCGGGCACCGGTGCGAGGTTGGCGATGCCGACCTTCTTGCCGGACCAGGTCGTGACGTCACCTGCGATTGCGACTTCAACGCCACCCTCGGGGATTTCGCCCTTCGACGGATCAGATGCGGCTGCAGCAGTCGTATCGGCGGGTGCGGTCGTCTCTTCGGTCGCAGCCGTCGTGTCGCCGGTTGCCGTTGTGTCTGCCGTTGCGGTTGTGTCGGCCGTGGAGTCCCCACTGTCGTCACCACAGGCTGAGAGCAGCGCCATGACGACGAGCGGAAGCACCACGAGTGCCTTCTTGGTCTTTCTCATTTTTCCTCCTTGGGTCATCCGAATCCGACTCCCCCTGTTGTTGTGGTTGGTGGCGCCGCACCACCGGTCCGTCAGGCGACACCCGGCGCCGAGATGTCGTCTACGTTCGCCTGGCCGCCCTGCGGGCAAGACCCGCGAATGTCAGGGCGGCGATCAGGATCACGCCGTTGGCGATTGTCTGTGCATAACCCGGCACACCGAGAATGATGAGACCGGAGAAAGTGACCGTCATCAGCAAAACCCCGATGGCCGTTCCGAGCACGTGGAATTCTCCCTCGCGCAATGTCACGGCCCCGAGGAAGCACGCGGTGTAGGCCTGCAGGAGATAGGAACCTTGGTTGCCCACCAATGTGACGGCGGAACCGGTTCGACCGGCGGCAAGGACGACGCCAGCAATCGCTGCAATGACAGCGCACATCATGAAGGCCGCGAGTCGGTAACGCTTCACGTCGATGCCCGCCAGGCGCGACGCCTCGGGGTTGCCGCCGACTGCATCCATACGGCGACCCGCTTCGGTTTGGCGCAGGAAAAAAGAGATTCCAAACAGAATGACTGCGGCGGTGACGGCGATGATGGGCAGACTCAAGCCGCCGAGATCGAGATTGAAGGTTCGGCCGCCCACGGTCAGGTCCCAGCCCCAACTCTCCGGAGCCTTCCATCCGAAGAGGGTTCCCTGCGCTGTGTCTGTGACGTTCTTCGGTAGAGCGACCGACCGGCCGTCGGTGAGACGAATGAGGTAACCCTCGATGATTCCCGCGAGACCGAGCGTGCCGATGAAGGCACTGACACCGAAATACGACACGACGATGCCGTTGATGACACCGGCAAGGAGACCGAAGAAAGCGGCAGCGATCAACGCAAAGAGGAAAGTGTCCTGCCAGTCGGCCGGCACGACGGCTCCTCCACCGATGTCGGTGAAGGGAATGGTCGGCCATGTCACGACGTACTGGCCGCTCAAGAAGAGAGCAAAAATGCCGCCGCCCAGTGTGAGTGCGGCGGCGATGGAAAGGTCGAATTCACCAAGGATCAGCGCGATCGTGAGACCACTTGCCAGAATCGCGAGAACGGCGGATTGGCGCAGAAGCAGCGTGAGGTTGTTGCCGGACAGGAACCGCTGCTCACCAAGGCGAATTTCGCAGAGGATCGTGAAGACGACAACAAGAACGAGAAGGAAGACGATCGTCCCATAACGCGCCGCGAAGGCCATCCCCTTCGATCCCGACGCCGTCCCCGCGCCAGCTCCGACCTCCCTTCGGCCGGGAATGATCCCGCCGACGGCAGAGCGGATTTTCGCTACTGCTGAACCCATGAGTCCCCCTCCGAGCGCCTTCAGTATCTACCAAATCCTGGGGGTAGTCAACCCACCGTTGGGTTAACTATGGTGGAGATGTTCGCCGAAGGGGGGTGCGCGGATGGCCAACGCGACAGCGTTCATCGTCGAGATTTCAGGATTGTCGAAGCGGTTTCCCGGAGTTCAGGCACTGAACGACGCATGGATCAAGATCCGGCCCGGCGAAATCCACGGCCTTGTCGGCGAAAACGGCGCAGGCAAGTCGACGCTCATCAAGATTCTTGCAGGCGCGCAACTACGTGACAACGGGACGATTCTCGTCGACGGACTACCCGTTGAGTTGCAAAGCGAGCGCGAGGCGAGCCGCCTAGAACTGCACTTCATCCACCAGGATGCCGCCCTCGTTGAACGGCTGAGTGTCGCAGAGAATCTGTTTCTCGGCAAAGATCTCCCCCGACGCGGTTTGCGCATCGACTGGACCGCTCTCACCGAAGAGTCCCGCCGAATCCTTGCGGATTTTGTCGACGTTGATCCGACCGCGCCCGTGAAATCACTGACGGTTGCGGAACGCTGGATGGTGTCGATCGCCCGCGCGTGTGCCGGTCAACCGCAACTCGTGGTGATGGACGAGCCAACCGTCGCACTCGCCGACAGCGAAGTCGTGAAGGTCTTCGCCGCTGCACGTCGCCTCAAAGAGCGTGGTGTCGCGGTGCTGTTCGTTTCGCACCGATTGGGTGAAGTACTCGAAATCACCGACCGAGTCACGGTCATGAAGGACGGCGAGACGGTCGGCGAAATCGACCGCAAGGATTTGACGCGTGACCGCCTGATCGAGGCGATCACGGGCAAGTCGGTCGACAACGTGAAGGTGACCACAAGTACGGCACGCACCGAAGCGGCGCCGGTGCTGTCGGTAAGCGGGCTCGAGGGTGGGCCACTGAAAGACGTTTCTTTTGAAGTGCGACCGGGCGAGATTCTCGGCCTCGGCGGACTTGTCGGGTCGGGGCGCACGTCGATCCTTCTCAACATCTTTGGGCAGCTGAAACCCACGGCCGGCACGATCACTCTGAGCGGTAAAGAGGTCTCGTTCCGCTCGCCTGCCGATGCAATTCGCAACGGCCTCGCCCTCATTCCCGAAGATCGACGGTCAACCGGAATTTATCCGATGCGGACGATCCGCGAAAACACCGTGCTCGCACACCTCAGGCAGTTCAGACGCCACGCACGCCTTCCACTGCCCCATCGCGGCGAGGAAGTCGATCAAACGAACCGCCAGATCGAACGCTTGCGCGTTGTCACGACCGGTCACGATCAACGCATCGGTCAGCTTTCCGGTGGCAACCAGCAAAAGGTCCTCCTGGCACGCTGGCTCGTAGGACGCGACACGAAGGTACTGCTGCTCGACGAACCGACAAAGGGTGTCGACGTCGGAGCCCGTGGCGAGATTCTGCGCCAAGTCGCAGAGCTCGCTGCCGAAGGCGTGGCGGTCATCATTGCGTCCTCCGATCTCGACGAAGTGGCCCAGGTTGCGCATCGAGTCGTCGTACTGCGCGAAGGGCGCGTTGTTGGACAACTCGAACAACCCATTACCGAAGCCGACATTCTGCGCGGGTGCTATGGCCACGACGACGTAGCGGTCTGAATCGTGCACCACCCCACGTCAACCAGCCAACCCACACAGTTTCTTCGGTCTTTGCGACGAGAGAAAATCTCTTCCTTAGTCGTCGGTCGACACGCGGCCGACGACTGCGGAAAGAACGCGGCGAAAGCCGCAACAACCCAACAAACACCACAACCAATCCCAAAAGGGGGAACAGTGAAGAGAATGAAAAGCAAGGCCGTTGCGCTTGCGGTCGTTCTCGCCACCGCAGGCGCTCTCGCAGCCTGTGGGGACGACAGCGACAGCACGGATACCGCAACTGCCGACACGACGGCGGTTGCCGAAGAAACAACCGCTGAAGAAGCAGCCACCGAAGACACGGTTGCAGCGGAAGAAGCCGCACCCGCCGGAGCCGACCTCTCGGCCCTCAGCGGCAAGGCAGTTGGCATCATCTCGCTCGCACCGGGTCTCGAGCCCGTCGATCGCCTCCAGGCCGGAGTCGTCGAGTGTGTCGAGGCCAACGGTGGATCCACACAGGTTTTCGATGCCAAGGGTGGCACCGAGGCCGTCCAGGCCTTCGAGCAGGCGAACAACGCCGGCGTCGATGCCATTTACAACGTTGCGAACGACATCGGCAACGGCTCGCTTGATGCCGCTCTGAAGGCAGCCGGCGATGCAGGTCGCCCGGTTGTCACCGTGTGGGGTGGACAGCGCACCGGTTCGTACTCGATCACGGGTCTCGAATTCCAGAGCGCAGCCCGCGTCGGACAGTACGTGATCGACCGCATCGCAGCGGAGAACGGTGGAACCGCAGCAGGCGATGTTCTCATCGTCAACGCACGCGTGACACCGAGCCTCCGTCAGCGCGCCGATGCCTTCAAGGCAATGACCGGCGAGGGCAGCGAGTACCCGGACATCAAGGTGACCGAGGTTGAAGTCGACCTCGCCAACGCGGTGGCCGACGCCCAGGCAAAGGTCGAGCAGGCCTTCCAGGCGAACCCCGACATCAAGGCCGTCTACGCGAGCTTCGACAGCCTCGGCCAGGGTGCAGCGGCAGCAGTCGATGGTCTTGGCAACAAGGCATTCGTTGTGTCGTTCAACGGAGACTCGTCGGCACTCGACATGATCCGCGCAGGCAAGAGCTTCGCTGCAACGGCAGCAAACGACCTCGAGGGCACGGCCTCTCTCGGTTGTGAACTCCTCGCCAAGCTGATCGCCGGCGAGACGCCCGATGCGACCACCTACTGGATGGACAGCCCACTCGTGACGAACAAGAACGTTCCTGCCAGCGGCTTCGCCACCGGCCCGGGTTCGTTCACCCTGTTCAACTAAATCACCTACCTGTAAGGGCGGGGTCGACTTGGTCGGCCCCGCCCTTATTCATTTCCGACATCAGATGAGAAAAACAAACTCACAGTTTCGACACAAAGGAAACTCATGACAACGAAACGTTTCAGCGGCATGGTGGCCGTTATCACTGGTGCACATCAGGGAATCGGCAGAGGCGTCGCCGAGCGCCTGGGTTCCGAAGGTGCACACGTCGTATGCCTCGACTTGAAGGACTGCAACGACACCGTCGCGGCAATCAAAGCGGCGGGCGGCACGGCCGAGCGCGCAACGGTGGACGTCACTGATCTCAACCAATGGAAGACCGAGATACGCCGAATCGACGAAAATCACGGAAAGATCGACGTCCTCGGAAACATCGCAGGAGTAGTCGCGACAACGGCCGATACTGCAGTCGACCTCGAGCAATCTCAATGGGACCGAATGATCGCTCACGACCTCACATCGGTTTGGTACGGGATGAAGACGGTCCTGCCCGTGATGATCCGTGGCGGATTCGGTCGGGTGCTGAACATCGCATCACTTGCGGCACTACGCGGTCTACCGAATCTCTTTTCTTACAGCGCTGCCAAAGCCGGTGTCACCGGAATGACCCGTCAGGCGGCGGTGGAGTACGCAGGCACCGGCGTGACCGTTAACGCCATCGCCCCCGGCACGATCAACACTCCGATACTCCAGGACATCACTCCCGACATGCTCGACCAGTTTGCTGCGGCGCACGCGATCAAACGTCTCGGTAGTCCGCGTGACATCGGCGCGATGGCTGCATACCTGTGCTCGCCCGAAGCGGACTTCATCACCGGCATGACCTATCCGGTCGACGGTGGTTGGTCGATCGTCTGACGCAAACCAAGCCAAGTGAAAAGAACCGGGACAAGCGAAGAGGGGGAGGCGGTTACCCGCCTCCCCCTCTTTTGAAGATTTCGGTTGTGACGCCTCAGCTGAAGGCGTTGATACCGCTCGTGAAGTCGTACTTGTAGGTCGGGTCACCGGTGATGGTGCCGTCCTTGTGCACGATGTGGGTCGACTTGCTACCCCACGAGATGAAGTCGCTGACCGTGAGGTCGCCGATGCGCTCGGAGCGCGGGTCGGGCTCGGCGTGGTTCTGGAGAAGGACTTCATTGTCGCTCTCGAAGATTCCGACCGACTCGAAGCCCTCCGGGCAGTCGCTGAACGGCGTGTGGAATGAACCAGCAGCCTCGTAGGAGAACATGCCCTTCATGATCCGGCTCTCCTCGGGCTTCTCAGCCTCACGGTATCCGAACCAACCCTTGACGGTCCATGCCATCGCGCGGCAGATGTGGAAGTGCGACGGGAAGTCCGGCGCGCCTGCATCCATCTTGAAGCCGAAGGCCACGGTGTTGGTCGGAGCGTGAACCGTGAGAACCTTGAAGTAGGAGCCCGGCGCCACTTCCACCCACTCCAGATCGTTCATCTGAACGTCCGCAGTGATTTTTTCCATTGTTGCCAAATTAAGACCCATAATCCCCCCAGTTGTCGTCGGTTGCGTGGTCTGTGTGACAAGTGCGACGTTACCACAACAAGCGTTTGGTTATCAAGGGGACAATCCTCCCCTTTGGGCTCGGCTAGTTGCCGGCGACGCGGCGTTCTTGACCCGCCCAAAAGGGTTCACGCAGCACTTTGCGCTGAACCTTGCCTACCGGGCTCTTCGGCAGGGGGTCGGTCTGGAAGAACACCTCCGCAGGCTTCTTGTACGAGCCAAGAACGCGGGCACACAGGTCTTTGATGTCGTCGGCCGAAACCTTCGCCCCCGCCGAGGTCACGCACATCGCAGCCGGACTCTCGCCCCAACGCTCGTGCGGAATCGCGAAGACCGCGACTTCGATGACTTCGGGGTGCCCAAGAATCGCATTCTCCAGTTCGGCGGGCCAAATGTTGAAGCCCCCGGAGATGATCATGTCGTCTTTGCGATCGAGAACGTAGAGGTACCCGTTTTCGTCGAGCTTGCCGATGTCGCCGGTGAGAACAAAGCCATCACCAGACATGCGCTCCTTCGTGGCGGCCTCGTTTTCCCAGAAGCCAAGCATCTGTCCATCGCAACGGATGGCAATCTCGCCTTCGTCACCGATTGGCAGCGAGACCGACGAGTCCTCCGGGTCCCTGATTTCGAGATAGGCGAATGGCAGTGCGCGACCTGCCGAGCGCAGTGGATTCGAACCGGGCACGTCGGAGAACCATTCCTTCGGACCCATCATGCACACAGGCAACGCCTCGGTCTGTCCGTAGCCCTGGTACAGCACGTCGCCGAACACCTCGCGCGCCAAGAGGGCCGTGTCGTCGGCAATCGGCGCACCGCCGATTTGGATGACCTTCAGCGCTGAAAAGTCGAGCTCACGTGCAAGTGGATCACGCGCGACAGCGTTCAGCATCGCAGGAACCATGAACATGAACGACACCCGTTCACTGGCCATCAGCTGCAACGTCTCTTTGGCGTCGAAGTGGTCGAGCAGCAAGTTGGTTCCGCCCGACAGCCACGTGGGCGTGTAGAGATAGCCGCTTCCGTGCGAGATGGGCCCGACGTGCATGCACACCTCGCCCGCATCCATCGGCGGGAAGTTGTAGAACCAGTCGCGGCCGGCCGCCAACCACGAACGGTGGCTGTACGCGACGCCCTTTGGCTTTCCTGTCGTACCGCCCGTGTGGCGGATGATGTACCAGTCATCGGGTTGGATCTCGACCATCGGATCGTCGGCCGAGAAAGAACCGAGCCATTTCTCGTAGCCCGCGTCGCGAACCACGACGTGCTGCAGGTCGGCGAGCTTCGTCGTCATGCCATCCATGTCGCTGCGGTATTTGTCGGCAACGACGATGGCCCGACACCCCGTGTGACCAAGCATGTGCTCATGGCTCTCGATCGCATTGCGTGCGTAAAGGGGTACGCGCACCAAACCCGCAATGGCCGCACCGAGGAAGAAGTCCTGCGCATCGATCGAGTTGTCTTCGAGCACACCCACGCGGTCACCGGGCTTCAACCCAAGCGAAAGGAGCCCGTTTGCCATGCGTGTGCCACGTTCCCACGCTTCAGCGAAGGTGAGAGTGCGGTCGCCATGCTTCACCGCGACGCGCTTCGCGTTGTACCGCGCCGCCTGGCGCATGAGTCCCGTGACCGTCAGGCCCTTGATTGATTGATTCGGCATCTGCGATTCCTTTCGATTTTCGTGTCCGCAAAGGGTCACGAACCCTTCTTGCCCTCGGCGGCGAGGCGCCGTTCGATCGTGCGGCGAGTCACCCTCGCAAGCATCTCCCGGTCCGATCTGTCTTCGAGGAGCTCGACGATCTCATCGTCGGGGCCGTGCACGTAACAGGTCTTGTGAATGCCGAGATCAACCGGTGCTGACGTCGCGCGGAAGCCCGCCGCTACCACGCGCGTGTGCATCGCATCGACATCGTTGACCTCGAGCGCGACGTGCGTCACGCCACGATCGGCGGGCTTGTAGTCGGCAGGAAGAGGCCGACCAGCGGGATTCGCGTAGCACCACAACTCCACAAGGCTGTCGCCGGCCGCCAACATGACGACCCGCCCGATCGTGTCGGTCATCCCGACGACGGTGTCGAGGCCTGCGTGCCTCTCGACGTCCATGTCCATCACGAGTTCGAGACCGAGCACGTCGCGGTAAAAGCCGAGGGAGCGCTCCATGTCGGTGACACTGATTCCCGTGTGGTTGACCCCTGTGACGCCCATTGCCCCCCTCTGCGTATAATAACCAAACGGTCGTTTCATTTCATCCGGCGCCGCGGCCCGCGGTGGGATGATCGTGGAGAGGGGAAACATGCCACGTCCAAGTCGCTGGAACGACATCGTCGAAGCCGCAGCCGAAGCATTCCGAACGAAGGGTTTTGCCGCAACGTCGCTCGAGGACATCGCCTCGGCCGTGGGCATCTGGAAGGGCAGCCTCTACCACTACATCGACACGAAAGAAGACCTGTTATTCGCGGTCGTGCGCGAACCGGCAGAAGAGATCTTGGTCGGTCTGCGTGAACTGTCGCAGATGGACCTTCCCCCCACCGAGAAGATCCGTCGTGCCACCCGCTCACACTTGAAGGTGCTCGAGACGAACTTTGTTTACGCCTCGGTGTATCTGCAGGAAATCGCCGGTCGACGCAGAATGAAGGAGTGGTCCGCAATGGACCGCGAGTATCTTGAGCTTCTCGAATCGATCATCCGAGACGGCATTGCCGAGGGTGAATTCGCCCCGCTGACGAACCCTCGCATTGCGACACTCGGCATCATCGGGTCGCTCAACTGGCTCACACATTGGTACCGCCCCGAAGGCCCGCTGCGTGCCGATGCAATCGCCGACCAGTTTTGTGACATGTTCCTCGCGGGACTCATCAACCGGACAAGTTCAGCTGCCGCCACGAAGCCCTCCAAGCCCCGCGCCGCAGCGCGCAAGACCGCCTGAGTCAACGAAATGACGAACGTTTGGATTATCGGAGCCCACAGCAGCGCATTTGCTCGTCGTCCGGAGGACTCCCTCAAGTCGCTCGCCCGCGAGACCTATACGGGTGTCCTCGCTGACGTCGGGATGACCGACGGAGCCGACATCGGCTCGGCCTGGTTCGGCAATTGCCTCATGCACACGTGGGGTCAGGGTGGCGTGCGGGGGCAAACCTGCTTCATCGAAATGGTCGACGAAGGACTGTTTCCCGAACGCGTCCCCATGACCAATGTCGAAGGCGCCTGCGCAACCGCCTCGATGGCGCTCCAAGGTGCCGTGAAAGACGTTCTCAGCGGCGAGACCAAGGTGTCCCTCGCCATCGGCGTCGAAAAGATCTATCGACCGGGCGCCGACAAGGACCCTGGCGTACGGCAGGTGATGTTTGATTCCTACTACTCGGGCGTCGACAACTTCGACCTCGACCGACTGTTCGATGAATACGACCGTGCAGCACAATTCGCGGGGTGCAGTTTCGACAAGGGTGAAGGTCACACCATTTTCATGGAGACGTATGGCATCCAGGCCGCCCTTCACATGAAGTTGTTCGGTACGACCCAACGACAGATTGCCCACGCTGCCGCCAAAAATCACACCTACGCGGTCGACAATCCCAAGGCGCAGTATCGCTTCCCGATGACGACTGACGAAGTGTTGAGTGATCGACCGATTTCGTTTCCGCTCACGCGTTCGATGTGTGCACCAATCGGCGATGGCGGTGCGGCTGCGATCGTGTGCTCGGACGACTACTTGAAGTCACTCCCCGAGTCAGTGCGATCTCGCGCGATCCGCATCGCAGCCACGGCATTGACGGGCGGCAAGTACCGCGCCTACGACGAACCCTCCCTGTCGCACCATGCAGCACGGCGGGCATACGAGCGCGCGGGAATCAAGCCCGCCGACATCGACGTCGCCGAGGTTCACGACGCGACGGCTTTCTGCGAGATTTACCAAACCGAAATGCTGGGCTTTTGCCCCATCGGCTCGGGCGGAGCATTCGTCGAAGCTGGGGAAACCGGCCCCGGCGGCTCTATCCCCATCAATACCTCTGGCGGTCTCGTATCAAAGGGCCACCCAGTTGGCGCGACCGGCCTATCGATGATTTATGAGCTGGTCGTCCAGCTACGCGGAGAAGCAGGACCACGTCAAGTGCCCAACGCGCGCCTCGCGTTGGCGGAAAACGGTGGTGGCGTGATCGGCCTCGAAGAAGCCGCCTGCGCCGTCACAATCCTCGAACGTCCCTGAGACCGACTCAAAGCGCCGACGTTGCCGCCGAAAGGTTCGAGACAGCGACGGCCAACCGAATCGACTCGTCGGAGATGTCGGACATGTGATTCGAGTCGAGGTCGACCACCGCGACCACTTTGCCGGCCTCCCACCAGAACTTCATGCCCGCATGCGACATGTTCCAGTCGTTCAGTTCGCTGAGCAGAAATTCGCTGCTCGCGACGTTGCGGGCGACGATGGCCGAGAGACGACACACCGGGTGGCGGCCGCCGTGCAATTGGGCACGAACCTGAACCCCGTCGACCAGGAACTCGACGGCGCGTTCACCGTCGCGTTGGTATTCGTGGCCGGCCGAGATGAGTTCGCGACGCATCATCCCACCCCATTCCTGGGCGACCGGGTCGATGAATGGGCATGTGAGAACCCAGTCGGATGCAACCACACGACACCCCGAACCCGTCGGTCCGTCGACTTCGAACGTCACGGTTTCATCACCCTCGTCGACGATCGTGAAGTCGCGCAGCACCTTGGCAACGAGACTGACCGCGCTGTGGAACTGTGACTCACCCCGCGTCTCGGCCTCGACCGACACCGTCGCCCGTCCGTGGTCGTACGACGACCAGTCGGAGTGAAAGGTGATCCTTCCGTCACTGATGACACACCACAAGGGTGGCCCGTAACCGATGATGTCGATGCCGATCGGTGGTGTGCGCGCGGCATCGAGAACGTCGGCAAGGCGCTTTGCCGAGACGACCGCAGTGCAATCGACGGAGTCGAGAACAACCGACGTTCCCGGGTGGTGCGCAGGGATGTCGAACACAAGACTCGCATCACCCGACGTGACGGTGAGCGAGTCGTTGTCTGCCAGAGCCAACGTCGACTCGAATCCGGTCGTTGCGATGTCGGTCATCGCATGGATGACGCGGACAGGCAACGGAACCGTGAACGTGCCCGACGCGCCCTCGTCGACGGCACAGAACTCGAAATGGAACCGTGGCGACGAAATGTGCCAGACACGACGACCGCCCGCGACCTCGATCCAGACGCGGAAGAACTGCGAGTCCTTGGCCTCGAAGGCGTTGACGAAATGCCACATCCGCCACCACTCATCGAAGGAAATCGACTGTGGGTTGGCGCCGAGGCCGGTGCGATTGAACGGGCTCATCGTCGGCTCACCAGGCCGTCCGGGGATGGTGACGCGACGTCGAGTGGAACGGTTCGAGTGGCGATGCGACCGGCTCGAACGGCGCCAGCGTGTATTCGGCGGCGCCGTCAGGGTCGTGCATGTCGTCGTCGGTGTGCGAGATTCCCGACGCGGGTGCTCCTGATGCGAGATCTTCGAGGAGGTTCGCAAGACGTGCGGCCGTGTCGAGCGACAATGCGCCGAACACAACGACCGGCTCGCCGTCACGGGCGTCGAGATTGGCCCAACGCTGGGGCTCGTCGCCGACGGGTTGCGGCACGATGCCGAGGTCGCCGAGGGCGCGCATGAGGCGGCGGTAGACGGCCGGTGACGCGTCCCCGGGAGCGCCGCTCGGGTTGCTGGTTGCCGGGTTGGTCGTTGACAAAGTGGGCCTCTTTCCGCCAAGAAGACGACAAGTGTGACCGCGGGGTGTCACATGGGGTCTGGCACGACGGGCCCCGTTCGCATGAGGGTCGGGAGACCCACTATTTTCGGGGCGCGAGCCCGCAAGGGGCATCCGAAGCAGGGGGTCAGACATGTTCGATTTCAAGGGCAAAACCGTTCTCATCACGGGTGCCTCGTACGGCCTGGGTGCCAGTTTCGCCGAGGGCTTCGCAAAGGCCGGGGCGAACCTCGTCCTCACGGCGCGCACGAAGGAACTCCTCGAGCAGACCGGCGAAGTCTGCAAGAAGGCCGGCGCAAAGGTTCTGTGCGTGACCGGTGACGTCTCGGTCGAAGACGACGTGAAGCGCGTCGTCGCGGCTGCCATCAAGGAGTTCGGCGGCATCGACACACTCGTCAACAACGCCGGCATCTCCGACGTCCTCGGCATCGGTGCCGAGCGCTTCCCCACCGACACCTTCGACAAGATCATGGCCGTCGACCTGCGCGGCGCGTTCCTCTACATGCGCGAGGTCGGCCTCCACATGCTGCTGAAGAAGAGCGGCAACATCGTCAACATCTGCTCGATCATGGGCAGTGGCGCAAACGAGATGAACATCATCGCCTACACCGCCGCGAAGGGCGCGCTGCGCAACATCACCCAGCAGCTCGGTTGCGAATGGGCCGACCGCGGCGTTCGCGTCAACGCCGTCAGCCCCGGATTCATCATCACCGAAATGACCCGCGTCGCACTCGAGGGCATGGGCATGGACAAGTGGATCGCGTCGCGCACGCCGATGCGCCGCCTGGGTGAGGTGTCCGAAATCGTCGCCCCGGTCATGTTCCTCGCCTCCGACATGGCGGGCTACATCACCGGCCACGACCTGCTCGTCGACGGCGGTACCAACGCAGCGAACGGCTACTACCAGTTGCAGCCGATCCACCACGCGTGGAATGCCGCCACCGCGCCGATGGCTCCGGGTGCCTACCCCGGCCTTCTGCCGCGGCCCGAGTGGGCGACTCCGTTGCTCCCCGGTATCCCGGGCGTGCACTACCCGCTTCCCGAGTAGTCACTGCAGGTGGGCGGCAAGCCACGACAGTCGAACGACGATGCGCTTCGTGCGCTGCGTGACTCGTTGCCGGCTTCCGGCGCGCCGAGACAGCCCGACAACACACCCGACAAACCCCGTCGACGGTTCGCCACGGTGGAACTACGTGGCCACGCTGCCGACGGTGGTTGGCATTGGGTGGAACTTGATGGCTCGTTGAGTGGCGTTCTCGATGCCGAACATCTCGAGAGACTCGGTGAACTGCGCGAGTGCGACACGCTACGGATCCAAGTTGAGGTCGGACGCAGTGAATTCAGCATTGTTCAGGTCGTGCCCAACACGCACCGCACGCTCGACGACAAACAGCGTCGTGAGCGCATCCGCGAGATCAAGCGGTTGAACCGCCCGAAACCTGAGAAGAAACTCACTCACCTCGATGCTGCTCCGCCACCCGGGATGCGTCGCGTCATACGTGGCGTCGTCACCATGATCGATGGCAACCGC
>JBBANY010000001.1:29880-60381 GCA_040401695.1 Ilumatobacteraceae bacterium | reverse complement strand
GTTCGCGTTCAGTGTCACCCAGTTTGTGTTGTTCCAGTTGTTGTTGCAGAAATTCGTCGAACTGTCGGTGCAGTAGTCGATGCGGTACCCGATGATTGCCGAGCCACCGGTGTCGCGCGGCGTCGACCACGTGATCGTGACCCGTTGGTCGCCTGCGGTTGCGGCAACGTTGGCCGGTTGTGTCGGGATGAAGAGCGGTTGGCCGCGAACGATCGCCGGAGCGCCGAACCCGTTCCTCGTGATCGCAGACACACGGAACTGGTAGGCCGTGCCGTTCACGAGACCGCGTGCGTTCCACTGCGTCGTGGCACCGGTGTTCGCAACGACGCGCGTCCATGTGATGCCGTCGGTCGACCGTTCGATGCGGTAACCCACGATCGCCGCGCCGCCGGTGTCGGCCGGGGCCGACCACGAAAGCTGCATCGAGTTGCGGTCGGCCGCGGTGGTCGATGCCGACAGCAGGGTCGGGACCGAGGCGCCACCGATCGGCGTCGCGGATGTCATCGCATAACCACCCGCATCGACGTCGGTGACCGCGGTGACGCGGAACCAGTACAGCTGGCCATTGGTGAGACCGTTCACGACGAAACGCATCGAGGCCGGGTCGGCGAGCGACGACGCGACTGTCGGGCTGCTGTAAGCGGCCGAGGTCGCGTACTCGACCTTGTAGCCGAGCAGGGTTCCCCCGCCGAGGTTCGTCGGTGCCGTCCAGTCGAGGGTGACACGCTGATCGCCGACGGTGGCGAGCAGGTTCCGCGGTAGCGACGGAGCGCCCTTCGGAACGACGGTTGCCGTTCGCGTCGGGCTCCAGCCAAAACCGTTCCAGGCGGAGATTCGGAAGGTGTAACTCGTGCCGTTCACCAGTCCGCCGACGGCCTCGGTGAGCGGTGTGGCACCGGTCGTACGCAGGGTCGTCCACGTCGGGTTGGCACTCGAGCATCCGACCGAGCACATCTCCAACCGGTAGGCACCAATTGTCGGGGCAGGCGAGGTCGTCGGCGCGGTCCACGTGACGGTTGCTGATTCGTTGCCCGCCGTTGCGGTGAGCGACGCGGGTGCGGCGGGCGCCGCAAACGCGACGTGCACCGGAAGTACGACTGTTGTCGTTGCCGGATTGGCCGTAATGCGGTAGCCGTAGGACGAACTGTACGAAAGACCCGAGACCGGATCGGTGTACGTCGTGCCGGCGTTCGTCGCTGCCAGGACCGTGTAGGTGCCACACGTATTCGGGCCCGAGTAGAGGCAGCGCTCGACGCGGTAACTGGTCGGCGTACCCGACGTCGGTGCACTCCATGACAGGGTCACGTTCGTCGCGTCGACCGTTGCGCGCAGTGAATTGACCACCGTCGACGCCGTTGCGGCTGCAGGCGTGCTGGCAATGACGGTGGCCCAGTCGCCCACATCACCGGACTGGGCGATCGCCGCGATGCGGTACCGCAACGTCGAACCCGGTGCGGGCGGCGCGACCGTGATCGTCGTGGCGTTGGCACCGATCGAGACCGCGAGAGTCGTCCATGTCGATCCATCCGCACTCTGTTCGAGTCGGTAGCCGCGAATCGTGCTGATGGCCCCGCCGGATGGCGTCGTCGTAGGTGCGGTGAAGCTGAGCGATGCGGCCACACCCGCCGATGCGGGGGCCGTGTAGGTGAATGCGCTTGGCGCAGCGGGAACTCCGCTCGGCGCCGCCGAGATGACCGATCCCGTACCCTCGCCCGCCGCGCTGATCGCGGTGACACGGAACCAGTACTGAGTGTTGTTCGTGAGGCCCGTGATCGTGTACGGGCTGGTTGCGGTGTTGGCGTTGTCCACCACGAGTCCGGTCGACATCGCGGAGTTCGTTGCGTACTCCACCTTGTAGCCGGTGACGGGGAGCCCCCCCGTCGCCTGCGGAGGGGCCCACGTGAGTGTGACGGTTCCGTCACCTCCCGTTGCCGACAACAAGGTCGGCGCGGTGGGTCTGTTCGGCGGCCCGCCGAGTGCCTGTGTCGGCACCGTCGCGACGACCGTGTTGGTCGGGCCGTCACCCGCACTCGTTGTCGGGGTGACGCGGAACTGCACCTGGGTACCCGCGGCCAGTCCGTTCGGCGCCCAACGGTGCTCGGTGTCCGTCGTGGCCGTTGTCAGAACGGTCCACGTTGCACCACCGTCCGACGACATTTCGACTTCGTACGACAGCGCCGCCGACCCACCGTTGTCGAGTGGGGCCGACCACAGGATCGACACGAACGTCGCTGTGCCCGTGGTCGAGTCGGGGTTCGTCACCGTGATGGTCCCCGTCGATGTGCGCAGATTCGGCACGGCCGATGGCGGAACGGCTCCGAGCACCGGCACCTGCGCGGAGTAACTGCCCGCACCGTTCGCGTTCACCGCGACGAGCCCGAACGTGTACGAGGTACCGGGATTGAGCGGACTGAAGTCGACCGAGCGCGCGGTCGGCGAGATGTCGGTCATTGCCGCCGTCGTCGGTGAGCAGTTCGTCGTGGTGCAGAAGAAGAGCCGGTAACCCGTGATGGCGGACCCACCCGTGTAGTCGGGCGCGTCCCATGTGAGTGTCACCGAGCGCCCGTTCGGAGTCGCAGCGAAGTTGCGTGGCGAGCCGGGCGTCGCGGACGGCGTCGAGGAGATGACGGTCGTTGCCCCGTTGCCGATGTCGTTGAACGCCGAAATGCGGAACTGGTAGGTCGTTCCGTTGACGAGACCGATCATGTGGTATCCACCGATGTAGGTGGCGTCGAGGATGCTGACGAGGGTCCACGACGCACCGTTGTCTGCGCTGCGCTCGACGCGGTAGCCGTTGATGCCGTGTGCCCCGCCGAGCGTGAACGAACCGCTGCTGAGCGGCGCGGACCACGACAACAAGACATTGCCGTCACCCGGTGTCGCGCTCAGTGACTGCACGGTTCCCGGCACGCTGCCGGGACTCACGAACGCACTCGACGACGGCAACCCTCGCCCGGCGGCGTTTTCTGCATAGACCTGGAACCGGTACGGAATCGTCGGACCATTGGCGAGTCCGTTGACGACAAAGGTCGTGTTGCTCGGTCCGGTGGTGCGGCCGATCACACGCCACATCTCGATCCAAGAACTTCCGTTCCACCACTGGAGATGCTGACTGTTCGTCGGGTCTTTCAACTGTTCACAGAGCGCATCGTATGAACCACCCGTGTACACGCACTGTTCGACGACGTAACCGGTGATGGCGCTTCCCATGTTGTTGGGTGCGGTCCACGTGATGGTCGCAGTTTGGTTGCCCGGAGTGGCCACCGCGTTGACCGGCGAGGCGGGGCGCGCCGAAGGTGTCGACGTGATCGTCGCGTAGGGCCCGAAGCCGACCGGCGAAACCCCGGCCACGCGGAAGATGTAGGCGGTGCCGTTTGCGAGTCCGCGAACCGTGAGTGAGGTCGCGTCGGTGTCGAAGGTGAGCACCGACCAGTTCACACCGTCGGTCGACTGCTCGACGCGGTATCCGGCGACGCCGTAGCCGCCGTTGTCGCGCGGCGCGGTCCACGAAAGTGCCACCTGGCCGTCGGTCGCTGTGGCGCCCAGGTTCACCGGCGCCGAAGGAACGGCACTCGGCACGAAGCCGACCACAGCGTTGTCGCCGTTGCCGACGGAGGTCACCGCGTTCACGCGAACGAAGTAATTGGTTCCGTTGGTGAGACCGTTCAACCGGTACGACGTCGCCGAAGGGGGCAAAAGACTGTCGACCACCGACATCGAATCGGAGTCGGAATCGGTGGTTGCCGCGTACCTGATGCGATAACCGAGAATCGACGAACCGGCCGTGTAGGTGGGGGTGGTCCACTGGAGCAGGACCGAGTTAGCCGAATCGGTGGTGGCCGTGAGGTTGACCGGCGCCGACGCGATCGTCGTGGTTCCCGAAGCGCCTCCGATAGCGGTCGCCGAAACATTCGCCCACTGCCCGAGGCCGAGCGACGTCATGGCCGCGATGCGGAACGTGTAGCGCGTGCCGGGAACGACACCGTTCACCTGCGTCGACGCCCCCGTGTACAGATCGCGGATCGTCGTCCATGTCGCACCACCATCGGTCGATTGATCCAAGCGGTAGCCGATCGTGGTCTGGCCGAACAGTTGTGACGGCGCCGACCACGACAGGGTGATCTCGGGTCCGTAGGTCGTGTTTCCCGCACTCGGAGTCGCGGTGAACGACTGCGGCATCGAGACGATCGGCGCCGTGCGGGCGATCACCTGCGCGCCGTCACCGGTACCCGCAGCGGTGGTTGCGCGCAGACGGAACGTGATGCCACCGTTCTGGTTCGTCATTCCGGTCACCGTGTACGACGTCGCCGATGCCGGAATCGCACCGTCGAACACCGTCGACGGCGTGCAGCCGGTCGAGGTGCAGTAGTCGAGCGCATAGGACAGGATCGGCGATCCCCCGTCGGTCAGCGGGGCGACCCAGGTCAACGACACAGAACCGTTCGACACAGCGGCCGCGGCAAGGTTGCGCGGCGCACTCGGTGTTGCGGTGGGCGTGATCGACACGTTCGCCCATTCACCCAGACCCGTCGTCGTCACCGCGGCCACGCGGAACGAAACCAGCGTCCCGAACTGGCGTCCGTTGACGGTGAACGATGTTCCGGTTCCCGCGTTGCCCGACAGAGTCACCCAACCGGCGCCAGTGTTCTGCTCGATGCGATAGCCGGTGACGGTGCTGATCGTGCGACCGACGGTTGTCGTCGTCGGTGCGGTCCACGACAGAGCAATCGATCCGCTCGACATCGTCGCGGCAAGGCCGTTGGGTGCCGCGGCCTGACCGAACGGAAGCGTGACGACGTTGGTCGACCACTGCCCCGCACCCGAGGCGCTGATCGCACGCACACGGAAGGCGTACTCGGTCGCATTCGTGAGACCGGTCGCGGTGTACGAACGAGCGCTCGCGACGACGAATGCACCCGTTGTCGGGTAGTTCGGCGCCGTGCCGGTGCCCAACGTCGGCGTGGTACCCCATTGCACCTCGTAGCCCGTGATGGTTTCGGCCGAATACGCCGGCGCAGTCCACGTGAGGGTCGCCTGGCCGTCACCGGGTGCGACCGTCGGGGCAACGACCGCATTTGATGCAAGACCCGCCGCCTGGACATGAGCCTGCATGCGCGCCGCACTCAAAGCCTGACCGTAAAGCGCAACGTGAGAGATGAGACCGTTGAAATAAGACGTTGCCAAATCTTCGACACCGATCGAGAGAGACGAATCGACCGCGTCGAGCGGAAGATTGATCGCACGCGACGCCACGACGACACCGTTGTGCCACAACGACAGCGACGCACCGTCGTAGCTGACGGCAACGTGCTGCCAAACGTTGGCCTGCACGACCGGCAGCGAGGTTCCGACGGCATGGTTGCTACCGGCCGCCCAAATTCGTGCGGTCAGGACGCCGTTCGGGTACACCCACAATCCCCACGGGTTTTGGCCGTTGCCGCGGGAGAACACCGTGTTCCAATTGGTCCACGACGACGACGGCCTGATCCACGCCTCTGCCGTGAAACTCGACGTGTTCCACGCCGTCGCGACAGGCACGAGAATGCGCGACGCGGTTCCATTGAACGAGGCTGCGGTCTGCCCCGTCGGCGAGACGTTCGATGCGCCGCCGAAGGTCACCGACGTCGCAACGCCGGCCACTGCCGCACTTCCGGTGCCGGCCGCCGTCGTCGAACCTGCGGCATCGTTCAGTGCCCAGTATCCGACCGGGCTGTCGGCCGCCACTGCTGCCGCGTACGCAGCCGACGTGTCGCTGCCCGAGTCGGGCAGCGCTCCGGCCGAATCGTTCGTGCCACCCGGAGCCGAGGCGAGGTTGCCCGATGTTGAACCGGCGATGGCAAAGAACGTCACGACCGACGGCGTGCCGTTGCCCGTCGAGCTCACCGCGTACACGCGGTACCAGTAGCGCGTCCCCGAAACGAGACCCGTGACCGTGTGCGACGTTGCACTACCCGCGTAACCCGCGACGTTCGTCCACGTTCCACCATCGGTCGACGACTGCAGCACGTACGAGGTGACCGCGGTCGAACCGCTGTCGGACGGCGCCGTCCATGCGAGTGCTGCAGTGGCATTGCCCGGCGTTGCGGTCAACGAACCGACGCGACCCGGAACACCGCCGAGCGCGAAGAGACGAATCGCCGACTTCACCTGCACGACTTCGCCGTCGAGTGCGGCGGAGCGGACCGCAAACGCCGCGTTCGGCATTGCAGCCGAGCGAACGGGTTCAGGTTGGGGCGGCTGGATGGCCTGGCGTGGTGCCACCAGGAACCGGTTCGAGGATTCGCTGAGACCGTTCGCGGTCTCAGCGCGCAGCCGCACGTGATACACGCGGTCGGCGAACGGAGTTCCCGGTGACAGCTCACCGAGGTCAACCGATCGAGCATCGGCGGACGCCGTGGCAAGCGTCCACCACGTTGCGCCATCGTCGGCGACTTCGATGCGGTAGGCGATGATCGGCGTTCCACCATCGTTTGCCGGTGCGGACCACGTCGCTTCGATGCGTCCGTTGCCCGTGCTCGTGAAGTTGACGTTTTGCGGCGGCGTCGCAATGCCGACGGGCACCACCGAGACGACGTCCGAAGGAGAACCCGCACCGACCTGTGTCATCGCGCGCACACGGAACTCGTACGTGCGACCGTTGACGAGTTTTCCACCGCCCGGAAGATCCGACACGAACGCTGCGGTCGTCGTCGAATATGAGTTGTCGACGACGATGGTCCAGTCGCCACCGGGTTCGCGCATCTCGACGCGGTAACCGATGATGCGCGCTCCGCCGGTGTCCGTGGGCGAGGACCAGTTGATCACTGCGTAGGTGTCGCCGGCGCGAGCCGTCGGCAGGTTGCCCGTACCGGGCTGGTAGCCACTCGCGGCAAAGTGCGCTGCAAGACGGGATGCCGGAACATTCATCGGGTACACGGCGACGTGAGCGATCGAACCGTAGAGAGAGTTCTCCCCCGACACATCCGCACCGAAGCGGATCGCGCCGCCAACCAACGCGGCGACACCCGTCGCCACCGATTCACCGTTGACGACGATCGTGGCCGTCGTGCCATCGGTCGAGACTGCAAGGTGATACCAGGCACCCGGCATCACGATTCCGGCCGACGAACCAACCTTGGTTTGCACATCGTTGTTGAACGAGACAACCGAGACTGCTCCCATCGGATCGATGCGAACTTCCCAACCATTCGACCTGTCACCAACGGATGCCACGACTGCGAAGTCACCATTGACCGACCCGACGTTCACCCACGCCTCGACGGTTCCGGGCACTGAAACATCCCGGGCGCCGGTGAGTGGGCTGCGATTCAAGAACGCAGCTCCGGTTCCCCCGATCGGCGCGGGCATCCCGTGCGCGATCGCGCCGGAGAGCGCCGGTCCGCCGAGCGCGTCGATGGATACCGCCGAGCCCGGCTGATCGGTGAGAGGCCAGTAGGCACTCGGAGAATCCGCGCGAACGGCATCGCCGTACGGATCCCCGGAAGCAGGCGTCGACACCCGACCCGGACTCCTCGGGGCCGATGCGGGCGCCGAGGGAATTCCGGATGTCGCCACGGTTGCCCCGCGGCCTGCCGCGTTCTCCGCGGCAACCTGAACGAAGACGAGTACTCCGTTCGTCAGACCCTCGACCTTGGCTCGAGGTTCCGAGGACTTCGGAAGTTCGGTCCACTGGCCGCCGTCGAGACTCCACTGAACCGAGTAGGCGGACACTGCCTGCTCCGTCGCAGCCGGGGTCCAGGAGACCTCGAGCGACCGGTCGCCGGGGGCGACCGTGAGACCCTCGGGCGCCGCGGGCAGTTCGAGTCCGGCGGGGACTTCAGCCCCGGGCTCCTTGATCGGCGCTACCGCCACCGGTTTTGTTTGTCGCCGTTGTTTCTGCCGTCGCGCCGACCCCTTCTTCGACGAATCAGGTGTCGTCATCGTCACTTTCGGGGTGATGTACGTCGGCGTCACCGACGGCTTCGTCGGACCAACGGGCGTGTTGGTCGTCGACGAATCGGTCGTCGTTGTCTCGCTGGCCTTCGTGTCGTCACTCTTTGGTGCGACATCGCTGATCACCGTGTTTGTTTCGTCCGTCGTACCGGCGTCGGACGTCAGTGATGCGTTTGTTGCCATGACGGGGGCGACCGGCATGGCAACAAACGGCACCGCTGTGATTGCAGCGAAGATGCACGCAACGGTGACTCTCACCATTCGCGCGAGTGGACGCATTCGTGCGTCGTTCATTTGAGTCGGCGCGTCGACAATGACGCGTTCCGACGCAGGCGCAGGCCTGCCCCAGGACATGTGTTTCACGGTTCGCCCCCCGTGTGATTGAGGTTGTTGGTACGACACGAAGACGAAGATTTCGACTCCGCGACACTGCGAAGGTAGGACCGTTTTTGCGGAGAAAAAATTCGATTTGCAGGCTTTTTCGAGGGCGAAAATCCTTGCAATCATTGGCGTACAGCAACTATCCGGATTGGACCAGCAGACAAACCCTCAACCAAACCCTCAAGTGAACGTTGATGTGGTTCGCCAAAGCCTTGAACCACGGGGCTGTTGTTCGGTGACGGCGATCGGAGCCTTCGACACGAACGCCGGGGCAGCCTTGTTGCGGCGATCGGGCCGCACCGAAGCCAAGGCAGAGTAAGCGCAAAGATTCAAAAATTTTCTGGGTCAATGCGCCGTCTCGACGGCCGATTCGCCTGTCAGCCGACGGCGGGAATGACGATCGACTGACCGGCAAACAATTGCACGGAGTTCGCGTCGAACCAGCCGTTGGCCGCCATCAGCGCGGCGATTTTCACGCAGAACTTCGAACCGATGAGCGACAACGAATCGCCCGGTTGGACTTCGTACGTTCCCGCGGGACGCGACCCACAACCTTGTCCGGCGGGACCTTGCGGCGTGAGTGTCGTTTGCGACATCGCTTGATCGGTCGTCGTCTTTGCAGTCGGTGGAATACGCAGAGATTGACCGGGATACGGAAACTGAGTGACGGACACCCAGCCGTTGTACATCAACAACTCTTCGACGCTGATGCCGTACATCGTTGCCAACTTGATCGGCGAGTCACCCAACTCCACGACGTACGTCTGCTCGATACCCACCGACCCCGGGGGCAACGTGGTGTTCGACATCGGAGCAGTCGTGATGACCGGAGGAATGGTTGCGAAGTCAGTCGGCGCGATGGGCACGACCGTCGTGGCGGTTCCCCCGACGTCACCACCGCACGCGCTGAGACCCAGCACCATCAACGGTGCCGTGACAACGCCCAACGCAATGGTCGTGATTCGGGGGCCGATTTTCATTGCCCCGTCAGCGTAGGTGACGGGGCAATGAATCGGCTGTCACCGCTTGGGGAGTTCGGTCGCGCCGCTCACCCAGCGGATTTCGACCTTGCGATCCTCGTAGGTGCCCATCTCTCGCGTGACCGCCCCGTAACCCTGGTAGCGGATCCAGGCACGTACGCCGCGACCCGAGAGGTACATGGCGACCGCCTTTGCGCGCTCGACCGAGAGGTTCGAGAGGAAGCCCCTGCTGTCGGTCAGGTTCTGACGGGCGAATCCCGAGATCAACACCAAGCCACCCTTACCGGAGAGTTGCGCAACGATTCGGTCGAGCTGTGCCCGATCGCCCGAGTCGAGGAGCGGTGATGCGGGATCGAAGATGATCCTGGACACTCCGAGATTCGAACCGATCAGCTTCGGCTTGCCGAGTTTGTCGACCGCCCGCGACGTTGCCGCTCGGATGACGTTGGAGCCGGCGGGTGCGTTGCGCGAGACGCCGAGCCAGTTCTCGGTGTAGGCCTCGACACGCTGACCCTTGCCCAGGCCAGCGATCTTCGTGGTCACCGTTGCCGATTGCGTCGATGCCGCGACACGCGAGGTCTTCGCGATGCTGCCGTCGGCATTGCGCACGACGAACACGACGTTGGCAACCTGGCCCACCTCGGACGGCTTCAGCTTCGCCGTTGCGGTGGTGGTGCCGTCGACATTGACAGTGCTCAGTGTGTTCGTCGAGATGGCATTGGCCGGCAGGCCCGGATCAACGACGGTCATCGGGACCGCCTCTGTTTCGGACGAGGTGTTACCCGCCGGGTCGGTGACCTTCGCAGAGACGAACCACTGGCCCGGCGTCAGCAGCGGCAGATCGCAACTGCGAACACCGGGGGCGCCGACGAAGACACACTCGACCGAATCGCCACCCTTCTTCGCGGTCGCGGTCGCGGTGTCACCGTTTGCGATGCCGGGAATCTCGATGTTCGGGGTCGGATCGGAGATCTCACCTGACGGTGTGGTCGGGATCACGGGCTTCGTGGGTGTCGCCGGCTTCTTGGTGTTGATCGTGAGACCCAACGACGGACCGGCGGCCGAGGTGTTGCCGGCCTGGTCCTTCACGGTTGCATCGACCGCCCAACTTCCATCGGTCAGCGTTTCGAGGTTGCACGACGACACGGTCGGCGACTTCACGTAGGTGCAGGACACCGACGTGCCGTCAGTCTTCTTCGCCGTCATGGTGACTTCCTCGCCGTCGACCGCTCCGGGCAGCGAAACGGCGGGGGTCGTGTCGTTGGTGATGTTGTCGGTCTTCGACGCACCCGTGTCGGATGCAGGCAGCAGATCGGGCGCCGCTGCCGTCGGTGGCGTGGTGTCGATGTTGAGATCGAGCGCGGGCGACACCGCAGAGGTGTTGCCTGCCGCATCGGTGATCGTGCCCGTCAGCTTCCAGGCACCATCCGACATCGTCGGAAGGTCACACGAATTCACGGTTGCCGAGACGACATACGAGCAAGTGACCGTCGTGCCGTCCGCCTTGCGCGCCGTCAGTGCGACGGTTTCGCCGGTCGACGCACCGGGCATCGAAACGGTCGGGGTGTTGTCGTTCGTCAGGTTGTCGGAGTTCGACGTCCCTGAGTCCGAGGCCGCGAGGAGGTCGGGCGCGGAAATGGCCGCAGCCGACGGACCAGCCAACGGGGCGAGCGAATCGATCGTGACGTCGAGTGCCGGACCTGCGGGCGAGGCGTTACCGGCCGGGTCGGTGACCGTCGAGGACATCGACCACGGACCGTCCGACATCGTCGGCATGTCGCAGCTGTTCACCGTCGACGATGCGACGTAGGTGCACGACACGGTGGACCCATCGGCCTTGCGACCGGTGATCGTGACGCTCGAACCGTCGGGCACGTTGCCACCCGACATCGACGGAGTCGTGTCGTTCGTCAGATTGTCGGTGTTGGACGTTCCCGAATCGGAGGCGGGCAACAGATCGGGCGCACCCGGTGCCGCCGGTGCGGCGGTGTCGACCGTGATGTCGAGGGGAACCGAAGCCGGCGATGCATTGCCGGCCGAGTCGACCTTGGACGTCGTGATGCGCCAGTCGCCGTCGGACAGGGTCGGCAGATCACAACTGTTGACGGTCGCGGACTTCACGTACGAACACGTTGCGGTGGTGCCGTCGCTCTTGCGTGCCGACACCGTGACGGTGTCACCGTTTTCTTCGCCGTCGGCCGAAATGGCCGGGGTCGAATCATTGGTGACGTTGTCGTTCGTCAGTCGACCCGTGTCGGAAGCCGTCACGAGATCGGGGGTACCCGGTGCGGCCGAGGTGTCAACGGTGAGCGGCAGTGCGGGCGATGCAGCCGACTGGTTGCCGGCAAGGTCGGTGTGGCGTGCCGAAACGTTCCATGTTCCGTCGGCAAGTGCACCGAGATCACACGATGTCGCTGGCAGCACGTAGGAACACGACACCGGCGTCGAGCCGGCCTTCGTCGCCGTGAGGGTGACGGCCTCACCGTTCACGGCATCGACCGGGGTGGCCGACACTGCAGGTGTGTCGTCGTTCGTGACGTTGTCGGTCGACGACGAACCGGTGTCGGACGAAGCGAGCAGATCGACTCCGGTCGGCGCGGCCGGCGCCGTCGAATCGATGTCGACGTCGAGTGCGGGACCCGAGGGCGAGGTGTTGCCCGCCGGGTCGGTGACCGTCGAGGACATCGACCAGCGACCATCCGACATCGTCGGCAAGTCACAGCTGTTCACCGTCGGCGACGCGACGTAGGTGCACGACACGGTGGACCCGTCGGCCTTGCGACCGCTGATCGTGACGCTCGAACCGTCGGGCACGGTGCCGCCCGACATCGACGGTGTCGTGTCGGAGGTCTTGTTGTCGGTGTTCGATGCACCGGAATCCGATGCGGGCAACAGATCAGGCGCTGCAGGGGCAGACGGTGCGGTTCCGTCGATGTTCAGGCTGAGGCCGCCCGTCGGACCGGCGGTGTTGCCGGCCGGGTCTGTGGCCGCAGTCGAGATGTCCCACGCACCCTCACTGAGCGGGCCCACGTCACAACTGTTCACAGTCGGGGACTTCACGTACGTACAGGTCTTCGTTGTCTGGCCGGCCTTGCTGGCCGACACGGTGACAGTGTCGCCGTCGGCAACGTTGTCGCCCGCGGTGATCGCCGGCGTCGTGTCCTTCGTCAGGTTGTCGGTCGACGACGAGCCCGTGTCCGAGTCGGCAACGAGGTCGGGTGTGCCGGCGTTGGCCGACGTGTCGACCGCGAGGTTCATCGGAGCCGATGCTGCCGATTCGTTGCCTGCCCCATCGGTGTGTTTGGCCGACACGGCCCAAGAGCCGTCGGACAGTGTGCCGAGGTCGCAGGAAGTCGCGGGAAGAACGTACGAACACGACACGGGTGCCGAGCCCTCTTTCGATGCCGTCATCGTGATTCGGTCACCATCAACGGCGCCGGCAGGAGTTGCCGACATGGTCGGCGTGTTGTCCTTCGTGACGTTGTCGGTGTTCGACGAGCCCGTGTCGGATGCCGCCGCAAGGTCGACCGCACTCGGCGCAGAAGGTGGCGTGCGATCGATGGTCACCGTGTTGCCATCGGCATTCGCTCCGGGGCCGGTTCCGCCGCTGGCCGGCGCGATGGAACTCGCGGCGAGTCTCGGCGTGACGGTTCCCTCGCCGCACGACGAGGCAGTCACGGTGAACGACGACGTGGACACCGAAGTGATCGAAAAGACACAGCCGTCCGACGTGCCGGCATTCGAGATGTCGGCCGCCGTCAACGTTGCGGGGTCGATCGCAGCAGAGAACGTGAGCGTCCAGTCGATGGGGTTCGTCGACTGGGTGGGTGTCGCCGCCGTCGTCGCGAACGACGTCACGCCGAAAGCGTTGTACTGGACGACGACGATGCCGGAGCCACCCGAACCACCAACGGTGTAGCAAGGAAACGAGAAGCCATCGCCGGAGACGACACCATATGCACCACCACCGCCACCGCCACCGCGGTTTGCAACACCGTGACTGCCTCCGCCACAGAGTCCGCTGATGACCGCGCCGCTACCCGCCCCGGAGCCCCCGGCAACGCCACCGCCCTTGCCGCCACTCGAGCCGTAGATGACTACAGTACCGGTGATCGAACTCGTCGTGCCGTTCACGCCGGCACCGTTCGGTCCGGCGTTCGTGAGACCCTTACTTGCAGTCACGACAGCGACACCGCCTTGGCTGAACGAACTGTCGTTGCCATTGGCACCGCCGTTACCGCCCGCACCGACCACGACCGTCACGTCGCCGGCGCCGATCGCAACCGAACCGGTTTTCACTTGACCACCCGAGCCGCCGAACTTGGATGCCTGAGTGTTTGCTTGGTAACCACCGCCACCGCCACCGACGACGAGGTAGGTGACCGACGAAACCCCGGCGGCCGGGGTCCACGTTGCGTTCGCGATGAACGTTCCGGTGCACGTGCCCGGCGCGCCGGCGACATCGGCTGCCCATGTGACGACACCCGCCACGCTCGAGGGACACGCCGACAGCGCGGCGTTCTTGGTGCGCATCTTTGCCGTTGTCGGTGACGACTCAGCCGATGTCGTGTCGTTGGTTGTCGAGTCGGAACCACCGCACGCGCCGACCACGAGTGCGGCAACGGCAACAACGGCTACTGAACGAAAAACACGGCGGGAAACCATGTCTCAATGGTGCTTTGCACCACTGGCCACCGTTCGTCAGGCTCGTGAATTCGTAAGAATTTTCTTTTCGCGAATCGCCGTCAAACAGCGGCGGTTCAGACGAGTGGTCGAGCGGTCGGCGGAATCGGCTTGGGCAGAATCGTCTCCCCCATCAGGTAACGGTCGACGCCGGCCGCAGCGGCGCGACCCTCGGCGATGGCCCACACGATGAGGCTCTGCCCACGGCCCATGTCACCGGCGACGAACACGCCGTCGACGTTGGTGGCGTAGTCGTCGTTGCGCTTCACGTTGCCGCGCTCGTCGAGATCGACCCCCAACTGCTCGAGCCAACTGCCCTTTTCCGGACCGAGGAAACCGAGTGCGAGGAACACGAGGTCGGCGGGGAGTTCACGGTCGGTTCCTTCGACCTTTTCGAACTTGCCATTGACCATTTGCACTTCGTGGATGAGCAATGCCCGGACGTTGCCGTTGCCGTCGTCGACGAAGCGTTCGGTGTTGACGCTGTAGATGCGCTCGCCACCCTCTTCGTGTGCGCTTGCAACGCGATAGACCATCGCGTACTGCGGCCACGGGTTGTTGCTTCCGCGTTCGTGCGGGGGCCGCGGCATGATCTCGAGCGACGACACCGACTTCGCGCCTTGCCGTAATGCCGTGCCGAGACAGTCGGCGCCGGTGTCGCCGCCGCCGATGATCACGACGTGCTTGTCCTTTGCATCGATGGGGTGATTGTCAAGGTCGCCCTCTTGCACCTTGTTGGCAATCGGCAGGTACTCCATCGCCTGATGGATGCCTTTCAGTTCGCGTCCGGGAACCGGCAGGTCACGCCATGCGGTTGCGCCACAGGCGAGAACGATCGCATCGTTGCTGGCGCGCAGCACGTCGATGTCGATGTTCTCCCCCACCCTTGCGTTCGTACGGAACTCGGTTCCCTCTTCGCGCATCTGGTCGAGACGACGATCGATGTGGCGCTTTTCCATCTTGAATTCCGGAATGCCGTAACGCAGAAGACCACCGATGCGGTCGGCACGTTCGAGAACGACGACGTCGTGACCCGCACGCGTCAGTTGCTGTGCGGCGGCGAGACCCGCCGGACCGCTGCCGATCACGGCGACGCGCTTGCCGGTCTTCACTGTCGGCTTCTCGGGCACGACCCAACCGTTGTTCCATGCGTGGTCGATGATCTCCACCTCGACCTGCTTGATGGCGACTGGGTCCTGACTGATGCCGAGAACGCACGCCGACTCGCACGGCGCGGGGCACAGGCGACCGGTGAACTCGGGGAAGTTGTTCGTGGCGTGCAGGCGGTCGATGGCATCGCGCCACGCACCGCGGTACACGAGGTCATTCCAGTCGGGAATGAGGTTGCCGAGCGGACAACCGTTGTTGCAGAACGGGATACCGCAGTCCATGCAACGCCCTGCCTGGTGATTCAACTCGTCGCGATCGAAGGGCTTGTAGACCTCTTTCCAGTCGCGCAGACGAACTGGTACTTCGCGACGCTGGGGCCCCTTGCGGTCCCACTTGAGAAAACCGGTTGCCTCACCCACGGGCGGCCTCCATCACTCGTTCGTTGGTTTGTTCCTCGTTCAGACCGTCGGCCTTCGCCTTGGCGATGACGTTCAACACTCCGCGGTAGTCGCGCGGCATGACCTTGCGGATCTTCGAGATCTCGACGTTCCAGCCGTTCAGCAGTCGCTCGGCGACTGCCGAACCGGTGTGGCGCTTGTGGTCCTCCACCGTCTTTTTCAGCCACGCAAGGTCTTCGTCGTCGAGCGGCTCGATCTCGACGAGTTCGTAGTTCACGCGCGATGCGAATTCACCGTCGCGGTCGTACACGTAGGCGATGCCACCCGACATGCCGGCGGCGAAGTTGCGTCCAGTCGGGCCGAGCACCACGACGCGACCACCGGTCATGTACTCACAGCCGTGGTCACCCACGCCCTCGACCACGGCGGTTGCACCCGAGTTGCGCACGCAGAAACGTTCACCGACGACACCGCGCAGGAAGATCTCGCCACCGGTTGCGCCGTAGGCGATGACGTTGCCGGCGATGACGTTCTCTTCTGCGACGAACTTGGCCTTGGTGTCGGGGTGCACGATGAGTCGACCGCCCGACAGGCCCTTGCCGACGTAGTCGTTCGCGTCGCCCTCGAGACGCATCTCGATTCCCTTCGGCACGAACGCACCGAACGACTGTCCGGCCGAACCCGTGAAGTGGATCTTGATGGTGCCATCGGGAAGACCCGCGCCTCCCCACTTCTTGGTGACTTCGCTGCCGAGCATCGTTCCGACCGTGCGGTGCACGTTGTTGATCCGCACCTTCACTTCGACCGACTTGCCGTCCATGATCGCAGGCTGACATTCGGCGATGAGCTGGTTGTCGAGCGCCGCGTCGAGTTCGTGGTTCTGGCCGACGCTGTGGTGCAGCGTCTGGTTGTACGGATTCTGCGGAACGGCCAACAACGGCGAGATGTCGAGACCGCTCGCCTTCCAATGGTCGATCGCTTCGACTGCGTCGATGACTTCGACGTGGCCGACGGCTTCCTTGATCGAGCGGAAGCCGAGCGCCGCCAGGTATTCACGGACTTCCTCTGCGATGTACTCGAAGAAGTTGACGACGAACTCCGGCTTCCCGGTGAAACGCTTGCGCAGTTCCGGGTTCTGCGTGGCAACGCCGACCGGACACGTGTCGAGGTGGCAGACGCGCATCATGATGCAACCACTGACCACCAGCGGTGCGGTGGCGAAACCGAATTCTTCGGCGCCGAGCAGTGCGGCGATCACCACGTCGCGGCCGGTCTTCATCTGGCCATCGGCCTGGACGACGATGCGATCGCGGAGGCCGTTCAACATGAGCGTCTGCTGCGCCTCGGCAAGGCCGAGCTCCCACGGCGCCCCCGCGTGCTTCAGCGAGGTGAGCGGCGATGCGCCGGTGCCACCGTCATGACCCGAGATCAGGACGACGTCGGCCTTTGCCTTGCTGACACCCGCCGCAACCGTGCCGACGCCAACTTCGGCGACGAGCTTCACGTGCACGCGTGCCGTGGGGTTCGAGTTCTTCAGATCGTGGATGAGCTGCTTGAGATCCTCGATCGAATAGATGTCGTGGTGCGGTGGCGGCGAGATCAGACCCACACCCGGCGTGCTGTGCCGCGTCTTTGCGATCCACGGATACACCTTGTGGCCGGGCAGCTGACCGCCTTCACCGGGCTTTGCGCCCTGGGCCATCTTGATCTGCAGATCGTCGGCGTTGACGAGGTACTCGCTCGTGACGCCGAAGCGACCCGAGGCGACCTGCTTGATTGCCGAGCGCTTCGAGTCACCGTTCGGCAACGGCAGGAATCGCTCGGCGTCCTCTCCGCCCTCGCCGGTGTTGCTCTTGCCACCGAGGCGGTTCATCGCAACGGCGAGGGTTTCGTGCGCTTCGGCCGAGATCGAGCCGTAGCTCATCGCGCCGGTCGAGAAGCGCTTGACGATTTCACTGACGGGTTCGACTTCGTCGATGGAGACTGCCGGGCGAGTGCCCGTCTTCAGCTTGAAGAGACCACGCAGGGTGGCCAGTTCACGCGATTGGTCGTCGACCGCGGCCGTGTACTGCTTGAAGATGTCGTAACGACCGCTGCGTGTGGCGTGCTGCAGGCGATAGACAGTTTCGGGGTTGAACAGGTGAAACTCCCCTTCGCGGCGCCACTGATATTCGCCACCCAGTTCCAACTTGCGGTGTGCGCGCTCGGCGGGACGTGTCGGGTGCGCGGTGGCGTGGCGGGCTGCAACTTCCGCGGCGACTTCATCGAGGCCGATGCCGCCGAGACGCGACACGGTGCCGGTGAAGAACTCGTCGACGAGGTCGCTCGACAATCCGATCGCTTCGAAGATTTGTGCGCCGGTGTACGACGCAACGGTCGACACGCCCATCTTCGACATCACCTTCAGCACGCCCTTGCCGGCGGCCTTGATGTAGTTCTTGCGTGCCTTTGCCGGGTCCATGCCACCCAGGCCATGCAGACCAAGCCCACCTTCGTTGAGGATCATGTCGTCGATCGACTCGAATGCCAGGTACGGGTTGATGGCAGCGGCACCGAATCCGATGAGCAGCGCCATGTGGTGAACTTCGCGCGCGTCACCGCACTCGGCAATGAGGCCGACGAGCGTGCGCTTCTTCTGACGGATGAGGTGGTGATGCACCGCACTCGTGAGCAGAAGCGACGGAATCGGGGCGTTTGCCGCGTCGCTGTTGCGGTCGGACAGGATGATGATGCGCGCACCGGCGTCGATGGCTTCGACGGTTTCGGCACGAACGCGGTCGAGAGCCTCGCGCAACGCGGTGCCGCCGCCGGCCACGCGGTACAGGCCACTGATGACGGCGGATGCCAGGTGCGGCAAGTTGCCGTCGTCGTTGATGTGGATGATCTTGGCGAGGTCGTCGTTGTCGATGATCGGGAACGGCAGTTCCAGCTGGCGACAGGCGTCGGGGCCGTCGGCGAGCAGGTTCGCCTCGGGGCCCACGGTGCGGCTGACCGCGGTGACGACTTCTTCGCGGATCGCATCGAGCGGCGGGTTCGTCACTTGCGCGAAAAGTTGCTGGAAGTAATCGAACAACAGACGCGGGCGCTTGGACAACACCGCGATCGGCGTGTCGGTTCCCATCGAGCCGATCGGTTCGGCGCCGGCCTTCGCCATCGGCGCAACGATGATCTTCAGTTCCTCGTGGGTGTAGCCGAACACCTGTTGGCGACGCAGGACGCTGTCGTGGCTGTAGATCACGTGCTCGCGCTCGGGCAGTTCGTCGAGCGACACCATTCCGTCGGCCAGCCACTCGTCGTAAGGTGCCGCGGCTGCGAGTTCGGCCTTCACTTCGTCGTCGTCGATGATGCGACCCTGAGCGGTGTCGATGAGGAACATGCGACCCGGCTGCAGGCGACCCTTCTTCACGATCTTCGCCGGGTCGATGTCGAGCACACCGACTTCGCTCGCCATGACGACGAGATCGTCGTCGGTCACCCAGTAGCGACTGGGACGCAGGCCGTTGCGGTCGAGCACGGCGCCGATGACGGTTCCGTCGGTGAACGCGACGCTCGCCGGGCCGTCCCACGGCTCCATCAACGCACTGTGGTACGCGTAGAAGGCCCGCTTCTTCGGGTCCATGCGATCGTTGTTTTCCCAGGCCTCGGGAATCATCATCAGAACGGCGTGCGGCAGTGAGCGTCCACCGAGGTGGATGACTTCGAGAACCTCGTCGAACGACATCGAGTCGGACCCGCCGGTGGTGCAGATCGGATACGCACGGTCGAGTCCCGGCAGGTGATCGCTGTGCATCAGCGACTCGCGAGTACGCATCCAGTTCCGGTTGCCCTGCACCGTGTTGATCTCGCCGTTGTGTGCAATGAAGCGGTACGGGTGCGCGAGCGGCCACGACGGGAACGTGTTGGTGCTGAAACGGCTGTGCACCAGCGCAAGAGCAGATTCGACGCGCTCGTCGGCCAGGTCGGGAAAGAACGCGCCGAGCTGGGGCGTGGTGAACATGCCCTTGTAGACGAGCGTGCGCGACGACAACGACGGGAAGTACGTGCGCTGTTCGGCAGGGAGTTCGTGTTCGATGCGCTTGCGCGCCACGAACAACTTGCGGTCGAGGTCGATTCCGGCAGCAGTACCCGTCGCGTCGGCGACGAACAGATGCCGGAATGACGGCATCACCGAACGCGACGTCTTGCCGAGGCAATCGGGGTTGACGGGAACGTTGCGCCACCCGAGCGCACGCAGGCCCTCTTCGGAGAGAATGCGCTCGATCGCCTCGACGGCCTTCTCCGCGTCGTGGGCGTTTGCTGGCAGGAATGCCATGCCGCACGCATAGGCGCCGGCCGTGGGCAATTCGACTCCGGCAACGGCGCGCAGGAACTTGTCGGGAATCTGAATCAGCACGCCCGCGCCGTCACCCGTGTCGGATTCGGCGCCGGTCGCACCGCGGTGTTCCATGTTGCACAGCGCACCGACACCACGCGCGACGATGTCGTGGCTCGCGACACCTTTCATGTTCGCCACGAACGACACGCCGCATGCGTCGTGTTCGAAGCGAGGGTCGTAGAGACCCGTCGCAGGGCGATAAAAGGGGGAATCGGTTTGCGTCGTCACATCACACCTCTTGCTGATTGCTGATAGCTGAGGGCTCTCGACTCAAGGGTTTTCGGTGTGTAATGACTCGGTTTTCGCGACGATTCGCACCGAGAACACTTCACTCCTCGAACTTTTGCTCCGAGAACTGGGCTGATGCCCGGACAAGTCCGGACTATGTAGCCACAGGGGACGACGCTGGCCCGAGCGGTTCGCTCAGGCTACCGCCCTATGCGGGGTCGGCGAAAGCCGTTTTGCGCTTTTCGAAGTTGGCCATGACGGCCTCGACCTGATTGGGCTTGCCGATCAGGCTGCCGATGATTCGGCGTTCCTCGGCGAACTGCTCGGCCGCCTGCTGCGTGAAGAGGCGGTTGATCAAAGCCTTTGCGCCACGCACGGCGTCGGGACTGCGATCGGCAATCTCGGCCGCCATCGCCAGCGCATCGTCGAGCGGCTTGTCGGAGATGCGTGTGGCGAGACCCATTTCATACGCCTCCAGGCCGCTGAACACCCGCGCGGTGAAGACGATGTCCTTGACGAGGTCGGGGCGCGCGAGTCGCGAGAGGACGAGTGTTCCGGTCATGTCGGGGACGAGACCCCAATGCACTTCGCGCACGGACATCTGCGTATCGGGATGAACGATGCGAATGTCGGCACCGAGCGCGACCTGAATTCCACCACCGAGCGCATGACCATGCACTGCTGCGATGACCGGGACGGGAATTTCCTGCCACACCCATGCCGACTGCTGCCCCAGGTGGGTGATGCGACCCGGCGCCATGTCGGAGGCCGCGGGCTGACGATCGCCATCTGACTTGGCCCCGCCGGCCATCTGCTGGAACGAGCCGAAGTCGAGACCCGCACAGAACGACGACCCTTCACCCGAGAGGACCACGACCCGGACATCGTTGCGCCCCTTCAGCTCTTCGCCTGCCTCGACCAAGGCAGCGAACATTGCCCCGTCGAGGGCATTGCGCTTGTCGGGACGGTTCATTCGGACGTCGGCGATCCCCCCGCTGACGTTCACGGTGACTCTCTGCTCGAAGCTCATCTCCCCAGTGTGTCACGCGGGCATGAACCGTGACACACTGCCCGAATGAAGTTGAACCTCACCGCAGACGAAGTCCTGACCACCACCCGCAGCGTGCGCAAGCGCCTCGACTTCGACAAACCGGTCGAGCGTTCGATCGTCGAAGAGTGCCTGCACATCGCCCTCCAGGCGCCCACTGGATCGAACAGCCAGGGTTGGCAGTTCGTCATCGTTGAAGATGCAGCGAAGAAGAAGGCCCTCGCCGACATCTACAAGGCGAATTTCTCGATCTACGCGAAGAACCCGCGCAGCGCCCAGTACGAGGATGGCGACCTGCGCGCCGAACAACGCGACAAGATCACCGAGTCGGCGACGTACCTCACCGAGAACTTCCACCGCGTGCCCCTGATGTTGGTTCCGTGCATCACCGGTCGCCTCGACAACGCATCTGTGTTCATGGGAGCGTCGGCTTGGGGTTCGATTCTTCCCGCAGTGTGGTCGTTCATGATGGCGCTCCGCGAGCGCGGCATGGGTTCGGCATGGACGACGATCCACCTCATCGGTGAGGGCGAAAAGCAGGCTGCAGAAGTTCTCGGCATTCCCTACGACACCGTCTCGCAGGCGGGTCTGTTCCCCATCGCGTACACGCAGGGCACCGACTTCAAGGTCGCCAAGCGTTTGCCGCTCGACACCGTGATGCACTGGGACACCTGGGGTTCTCGCTGACGATCGACGTGCTTCTCGGTGCGTAGGCACCCGAAAAACGGGTAGCTACGCACCGAGAACCCTTGGTTAGTCGATGAGGCGGAGGCCGGTCGGGGCGATCGACGGGGCCGACTGCGGAAGATCGACGACGAACTCGGTGCGGTGCCCCGGAAACACGTGGCGCGACAACAGCACCGCGCGGCCCGACGCGTCGGACGTCGTGCGCTCGCAACGCAGCACGGGCGAGCCCACCGGAATTCGCAGCAACAGCGCGTCGTCATCGCTTGCCGCATCGGCGCCGATGGTTTGCGTCGCGCCTTGCAGCGGAATGTCGAGCAACTCGTAGAACGGCGATTGCTCGACGTCGCGCCGCGACAGATTCTGACCAAGGTCGGCCGGACACCACACGGTGACGATCGCGAACGGTTCGCCGTCGGCCATGTTCAAACGCTTCACGCGCAGCACTTGCGTTGTGTTCAAGACGCGCGACACGAACTTCGGTGCGCGCTCGAAGGCGAACTCGAGAATGCGCCTCTCGGAGACCACGCCGCTTTCGGCCATCTGTTCTTCGATCGTCGCGAGACGCCCGAGTGGCTGACGCAGAGGGTCACCCGCAACGAACCAACCGAATCCCTGTCGCGCGTCGACCAAGCCCTCGTCGCGCAACACCTCGAGCGCCCGGCGCACCGTCACCCGGCTGGCGGAAAACTCCGCCGACAACTCCGACTCGCTCGGCAGCATTCGCCCTGCGGCGAACTCGCCCGCGAGCACGCGGCCACGCAGCTCCTCGGCGATTTGCTGATAGCGGATCGAACGCACTTGTATTAGAGTTGTCTACAAGTCGACAAAAAGCAACCCCCAACAGCAACCCCAAAGAATGAAGGAGCCGCCGTGGCCGTTTCCGCAGGAACCCCGATCGAACTCGTGAACAAGGTGTACGGCACCCTCGGCGAGCGCGTTGCACTCGGACGCAAGCGCCTCGGACGACCACTGTCGCTCGCAGAGAAGATTCTCATCAACCATCTCGCCGACCCCGCGAACCAAGAGATGGAACGCGGCCGCAGCTACGCCGACTTCCACCCCGACCGCGTCGCCATGCAGGACGCGACTGCCCAGATGGCACTTCTCCAGTTCATGACCGCAGGTCTGCCCGAGGCAGCGGTGCCGTCGACGGTTCACTGCGACCACCTCATCACGGCAAAAGTCGGCGCAAAGATCGACATGGGCGTTGCAATCGACACGAACAAAGAGGTGTATGACTTCCTGCGCTCGGTCTCGGCGAAGTACGGCATCGGTTTCTGGGGCCCCGGCAGCGGCATCATTCACCAGGTCGTTCTCGAGAACTACGCGTTCCCCGGCGGCATGATGATCGGCACCGACAGCCACACCCCGAACGCCGGCGGTCTCGGCATGGTCGCCATTGGCGTCGGTGGTGCCGATGCAGTCGACGTGATGACCGGCTTCCCGTTCAACGTGCGCTGGCCGAAAGTCATCGGCGTGGAGTTGACCGGTGAACTCTCCGGCTGGTCGAGCCCGAAGGACGTCATCCTCGAAGTCGCACGCCAACTCACCGTCGAAGGTGGCACGGGTGCAATCGTCGAATACTTCGGCCCCGGCGCCGACACCATCTCGGCAACGGGCAAGGCAACCATCTGCAACATGGGTGCCGAAATCGGCGCGACCTGCTCGGTGTTCGGTTACGACCACAACATGGCGATGTATCTGAAGTCGACAGGCCGCGAAGCAATCGCCGACGCCGCCGACAAGGTCGCCGCCGACCTGCGCCCCGACGACGGCGCACAGTACGACCAGACGATCACCATCGATCTCTCCTCGCTCAAGCCGCTGATCAACGGCCCGCACTCCCCCGACCGCGCCCACAAGGTCGGCAAGGACGGCGTCGGCAAAGCAGCACGCGAAAACGACTGGCCGATCGAAGTCTCGGCGGCCCTCATCGGAAGCTGCACGAACTCGTCGTACGAAGACATCACCCGTGCCGCCTCGGTTGCGCGTCAGGCCGCGGCAAAGGGGCTGCGCGCAAAAGTCGAACTGCTCATCTCGCCCGGGTCCGAACAGATCCGCGCGACGATCGAACGCGACGGCCTGATGGCCGACCTCGAAGCCATCGGCGCAACCGTTCTCGCAAACGCCTGCGGTCCGTGCATCGGCCAGTGGGAGCGCGTAGCCGACAAGACGGCCAAGCCGAACAGCATCGTCAACTCGTTCAACCGCAACTTCCCGAAGCGTGCCGACGGCTCCGCCAACACGCTGTCCTTCGTGACCAGCCCCGACACCGTCATCGCGATCGCGCTGTCGGGTCGCCTCGACTTCGACCCCACGGTCGACACGATCACTGCGCCCGACGGCACCGAGGTGAGGCTCGACCCACCCGTCGGCGAAGTGCTTCCCGCACAGGGCTACGACCCCGGCAGCAACACCTTCACCGCACCGCCGGCTGACCGCAGCAACATCAAGGTCGAGGTGTCTCCGACATCCGATCGTCTGCAGTTGCTCGAACCATTCCCCGCATGGGACGGCAAGGACTACATCGAGATGCCCATTCTCATGAAGGCGAAGGGAAAGTGCACCACCGACCACATCTCGGCGGCCGGCAAGTGGCTCACCTACCGCGGTCATCTCGAGAACATCTCGGGCAACCTCTTCATCGGCGCCGTCAACGCCTACACCGACGCCGTCGGCGAGGGCAAGGACATCACCGACGGCGGTACACGCTCGTACCCCGACATCGCCAAGCGCTACTCGCAGGCGGGCATCAAGTGGTGCGCAATCGGCGACCAGAACTACGGCGAAGGTTCGTCGCGTGAACACGCGGCGATGGAGCCGCGCTTCCGCGGTGGCGTCGTGATCTTCGCGCGTTCGTTCGCACGAATCCACGAGACCAACCTGAAGAAGCAGGGAATGGTTCCGCTCACCTTTGCCGACCCGGCCACCTACGACCTGATCGGCGAGGACGACCGCATCTGCGTGCTCAACCTCCCGCCCGTGCCCGACAAGAACATGAAGTGCGTGATCACCAAGCCCGACGGAACCGAGATCGAGTTCGAGGCAAAGCACACGTTCAGCCCCGAACAAGTCGAATGGTTCAAGGCCGGGTCCGCGTTGAACATCGTGCGCCAAAAAGTTGCGGGATCCTCGTCGCCGAAACCGGCGCGCGGTGGTCTACTTGCTCGTCTTTTTGGGCGGCGGTGACGCGCGACGGACTTGTTCCTCCGTCGGCTCGACCCGCCAACGCGACTCATCCGGCAACAGATTCATGATCGCGTTCATGATGCGCGTCGTGTCGGCATCGACGTCGTCGTAAGCCAGCGCAACGGGTGAACCCACCGTCACCCGCACCAGCGGCGGCTTGGCGATGTTCAACACGTTCGGCAACCGTGAATTCCGCGGCCACACGTCTTCGGTTCCCCACAATCCGATCGGAATGACGGGAACCCGGACATGCGCAGCAAGACGCGCCGCGCCCCACTTCCCCTTCAGGACGGGATCGAAAAATGCGCGACCACGCGGAATCGTCCCCTGCGGCATGATCGCCACCATTTCCCCGACCGACAGCGCCTCGGCTGCCGCAAGCAAGGGTTCATCGCTGCCGGTTCCTCGATCGACGCGGATGCCACCCATCGCCGTTGCGATCTGGCCGATGATCGGCGCGTCGAACACTTCCTTCTTGCCGAGAAAGCGGACCGTGCGGCCCGACCGTGCCACCACCATCGCGACGGCCGCGACATCAAAATAGCTGCGGTGGTTCCCCACCAGGATCGCCGGACCGGTTCGGGGAATGTTGTCGATTCCCGACAACTTGAACCGGGCGAACGGAAACGTCGTCGGCCGGGTCAATGCCAAGGCGAGCTTCTGCACCTCGAGACCAACCACCGGAACCTTCGAGATGCCGTCGGCAACGTCGAAATTCTTCACGCGCCAGCGTCGCGCGGCCGCGAGCAACGACAAGCGCGCGTCGGGATTCACCGCGAAGGGCGTGCCGACCGCCGACAACAGTGGAGCGTCGTAGAAACTGTCGGAATACGCGGTGCTGTCCGCAAGTGACACACCGTTCGCCGCAGCCCACGACTTGACTGCGTTCAGTTTCCCCTGGGACCACACGAACGGACCGTCGAGTTCACCCGTGTAGCGACCTTCATCATCGACGGCGAACTTCGTTGCGACGACGTCATCGAAACCAAGCTCTCTGGCAAAGGGAAGAATGAAGTCGTAAGGAGTGGTCGTTGCCATGACGATGCGGTCACCCGCAGCACGATGCGACTCCATCACCTGCTCGGCGTACGGCTGCAGCAACGAACGCAATCCATGCACCGCGCTGGACGCGGCCTCGCGCACATCGGCTTGCCGCGTGCCCGCGAGAACACTCGCACCCTGACGCGCGAGCACCATGCTCGGCAACGTCTCACCGACGGTGTTGAAGACCTTGTAGAGCAGAGGCTCGAGCGGGAACTCAGACCCGCCGATTCCCGCGCCGCGCAGAGCGCGCGACAACACCGGACCCGATGCCTCGCCCAAGAGCGTGCGATCGAGGTCGAAAAAGGCAGCGCCGGCCATGGCGGCACTGTACGACCAGTCGCACGCGGGACGAGTCCCGAGAACGGGAAAGGCCCCGCGTGGGGGACGCGGGGCCTCTCAACCTTTCGAACCCTCGGTGGGGGACCGTTTGGGTTCTCGCATCGCCCTTGGGGGGAAGGGCTTTGCTGATGTCTCTCTATCTTGACACGTGAGTGTGTGAACACTCAAGGCGAACGGAGTGATACTTGTCATCATTTTTTGTGATAGGCATTGCCTGTGGAGCTGCGCCAACTCTCCAGCCTCGTGGCCATCGCCGAGCAGGGGTCGTTTTCGGGGGCCGCCCGGGCCCTCGGCACCGTCCAGTCGAACGTCTCGGCCCACATCGCCCGTCTGGAGAAGGACCTGGGGGTCGTTCTGGTCGACCGCCTCTCGGGGAAGTTGACCGACGACGGCGAAATCGTGAGCGAGCGGGCACGGCGGATCCTCCACGAGCTCGACGACATCGAGACCGACATCAAGTCGCGCGACAACCACATCACGGGTGACACCCGAATCGGCGTGCTCGGCACCACCGCCCGCTGGCTGATGCCTCGCATGCTCGTCGCACTCGCGAAGGCCCATCCTGATGTTCGCGCGGTGGTCCATGAGGGCAGCACATCGTCGCTCACTCCCCGACTGCAAAACGGCGGTATCGATGCCGCGATCGTCCACCTTCCCGTGGAGGACGCCGAGTTCCGGGTCGAGCCACTCTTCGCCGAGGACATGTTGTTGATCGTTCCGAACAAACACGAACTCTCGTCCCACGAGTCGATCACGCTCAAGGATCTGGCGCGCTTCCCCCTTCTGCTGCCACCGCGCAGCACGGCATTTCGTCGCATCGTCGACCGCGCGGCCGCCAACCGCGGCGTCGTGTTGCAGTCACAGGCCGAGATCGATGGAGTTCGCCTGCTCGCGTCGATGGCCTTCGAAGGCTTCGGGGCTGCCATCGCACCTGCGAGCGCGATCCCCGGCTGGCTGAAGGGTGACTTCACGCGCGTGCAGGTTCCCGAATTGCCGCGTCGGGTCGTGGGCTGGGCGCAGCGATATCGGCCCCAGCCGAACCGCGCAACGCAAGCCGCGCTCGAGGTCGCGCAGGAAGTCGTCGCGCGCAGCGGACCGCGCCAGCCCGGCGTACACGTCGGCAAAGGGGCGTTCCCCTTCGCCCGCGCCTAATCTCGGGTCTGATGTCGATCGCCACACCGAACTCCACCGTTCAACTGGTCAAGACGGTCAAGGGTGCGGCACGCGCAGAAGTTCGCTCGTTCGACTCGATCGACCCCGCGACACCGCGCCGCGTGATGTGGATCGAAATCGAAGAAACCGTTCGACGCGGCGCCCTGTCGGCCGACGCATCACTCGTCATCGAAACCGGCGCACGAGCGGCCCTCGAAAAGAAGATGCCGCTCGTCATGGTGGTCGGGTCATCGGGTGCCGACATCGTCGAAGGCATCGCGGCCCTCCACGGATGGGGTTCGGCAGCACGGGCGCTTGCCGCATGCTCGGGCGTGGTGCCGACCATTCACATCGTGAACGGACCGGCCGTTTCGGGACCGGCGCTTCTCATCGGCCTCGCTGACTTCGTCATCATGACGAACGAGGCGTACGCATTCGTCTCGGGCCCGACCATGGTCGCCGAGTTCACGGGCGAGGTCGTCAGCAACGACGAACTCGGGGGCGCGACGACACATGGTCGCGCGAGCGGTGTCGCATCGATCATCGTTTCCGACCTCGATGCCGCCGTCGCCGCGACCGAACAACTGCTCCAATACCTGCCCGACAGCGTCGACGACCTCCCCGAGGTTCTCGAGTCCGACGACCCGTGGGACAGACCAACCCCCGAGGCCGGCGAGTGCATCCCGGCCTCGTCGACCGGGTCGTACGACGTGCGCAAGGTCATCGCAGCGCTGGTCGACGACGGCGAGTACCTCGAACTGCGCTCGCGGTGGGCCGCGAATGCGGTGACGGCCCTCGCACGCATCGACGGTCGGGTCATCGGCATCGTCGCGAACCAGCCAGTCGTTCTTGCCGGCACCCTCGACATTCCTGCGTCACAGAAGGCCGCGCGTTTCGTTGCGTTCTGCGACGCGTTCAACATTCCGCTTCTCACGCTCGTCGACACACCGGGCTTCTACCCCGGCAAAGATCTCGAGTGGCGTGGAATGATCCGCCACGGCGCCCAGTTGGTCTTCGCCTACGCACGCGCTTCGGTGCCGCGGATCTGCATCATCCTGCGCAAGTCGTACGGCGGCGCCTACATCGTCATGGACTCGAAGACGATGGGCAACGACCTTTGTCTCGCCTGGCCGTGGTCGGAGCTCGCCGTGATGGGAGCCGGTCAGGCGGCTGCGATTCTCCAGCGGCGGGCCAGCCCCGAGGAACGCGCCGCATTCGAAGCCGACTACACCGAACGCCTCTTGAACCCCTACATCGCCGCCGACAGGGGCCTCGTAGACGGCGTGGTCGAACCGGCCGACACTCGCCGTGAGATCGCCTCGGCACTTCGCGCCCTCGAGCACAAGCGCGAACGCCTGCAGGCCCGCAAGCACGACAACACTCCGTTGTAATCCGAGGGACCCTCTCGCCTATCCTTGCCCGCGGGGAGGAAGCCCCCGTTGAAAATTGAAGGGACAAACCGATGGCTGAAACCATCACGATCATTGACGACCGCACCGGCAAGAAGGTCACGGTTCCCATCACGGATGGTGTGTTCCCTTCATCTGCACTCCGCGAACTCGACCCCGACCTGCGCATGTACGACCCGGCGTACCTCAGCACCGCAGCATGCGGGTCGGCCATCACCTATCTCGACGGCGACGCCGGCGTCCTCCGCTACCGCGGTTACCCGATCGAACAACTCGCCGAGAAGAGCACTTTCCTCGAGGTGGCCTATCTGCTCTTGAACGGCGAACTCCCGACCGCCGAGGAGTTGTCGAAGTGGACGTACGACGTCACGCACCACACGATGATCCACGAGAACATGCGCAAGCGGTTCGTCGACGGGTTCCACTACGACGCACATCCGATGGGAATGTTCATCTCGTCGGTCGCAGCGCTCGGCACGTTCTACGACGACGCCAAGGACATCTTCAACAAGCAGGCGCTCGACCGCCAAACGCTGCGCCTCATCGCCAAGGTGCCAACTCTTGCGGCGATGGCGTACCGCTTCAGCAAGGGTCTCCCCTTCGTCCAACCCGAGAACTCGCTGTCGTATTCGGCGAACTTCCTCAACATGATGTTCAAGGTCGGCAACGACGACACCATCGATCCGGTTCTCGCCCGCGCGATGGACATCTTGTTCATCCTCCACGCCGACCACGAGCAGAACTGCGGCACCACCGCGATGCGTGTCATCGCATCGTCGAACGCCGACCCGTATTCCGCCGCCGCCGGCGCTTCAGCTGCGCTCTATGGTCCGCTGCACGGTGGCGCCAACGAGGCAGTGGTGCGAATGCTCGAAGAAATCGATTCGCTCGAGAACGTGCCCGCCTTCATCCAATCGGTGAAAGAGGGCAAGGGTCGCCTCATGGGCTTCGGCCACCGCGTCTACAAGAACTACGACCCGCGCGCGACCATCATCAAGAAGACCGCGTACGACGTGTTCGCCGTGACCGGCAAGAACCCGTTGCTCGACATCGCCCTCAAACTGGAAGAGACCGCGCTGAAGGACGACTACTTCGTGCAGCGCAAGCTGTATCCGAACGTCGACTTCTACTCGGGCCTCATCTACCAGGCGCTCGGATTCCCGGTCGACATGTTCACGGTGCTCTTCGCCATTCCGCGCACCGCGGGCTGGCTTGCCCACTTCGCCGAACTCCTCGGCGACAAAGAGCAAAAGATCAGCCGTCCGCGCCAGTGGTACAAGGGTCCCGATTCGCGCGACTACGTGCCGATCGCGGCCCGCTAGCCAACGCCCATGTCCTGCACCGCAATCGTCACCGGCGCGGCTTCGGGTCTGGGAAAGGCACTCGTCGCCCTCCTCGTCGAACGTGGTGACATCGTCTTCGGATTCGACCTCGCCGGCGACACCCGCAAGGCGGAAGTCGAATCCACTGGCGCAACGTTCGTTGCCTGCGACGTCACCAGCCTCGATGCATGGAACAATGCGGCGGCATTCGTCACCGCGCGGGC
>JBBANY010000001.1:10567-29780 GCA_040401695.1 Ilumatobacteraceae bacterium | reverse complement strand
ACGTCACCAGCCTCGATGCATGGAACAATGCGGCGGCATTCGTCACCGCGCGGGCGGGCGAGGTCGACCTCGTCTTCCTGAACGCGGGCGTGATGACTCGCAGTCCATCACAGCCCATCGACGACGATCCGGTCGCCATTGCCGCCGGTGACGGCTACCGCAGGGTCTTTGCGGTCAACGTCGACGGCGTCGTGTTCGGCACGACCGCTCTCACACCTCACCTGGCGACCAACGGTTCGATCACGGTCACCGCGTCGACCGCGGCACTTGGCGGCCTTCCCTTCGACCCGTACTACGCGGCAACGAAACACGCCGTCGCGGGCTACGTGAAAAGCCTCGGCTCAGTGTTCGCCTCGCGCGGCCAACGCATCAACGCGCTGTGCCCCGGTGGTATCGACACGAACATCGTGCCCGACCCGCTGCGATCGTCGATGCCGGCGACCACCTTCCGTCCCCCGAGCGACGTCGCGCGCGCGCTGATCGCCGTGTCGGAAGTGACCGGCTCGGGCGGCCTCTACACGCTCACCGACGACGACTCGTTCATCGCCTCGGTCAGCTAACGTCGACGACGATCTTCCCGGCGTTCGCGTTTGCGGCCATGTGTTCGTGGGCCTTCGCGATGTCGGTGAATGCATGACGCGAATCGATCACCGGCTTGAGCACACCCAAATCGAACAACGGCAACACCTCGTCGGCAAATCGACGACTGATCGCGATCTTCTCGTCGACGGGCCGCGCGCGAAGAACCGTGCCGATGATGCGGGCACGTTTGAACATGAGCCCACCCACGTTGACCGCCGGCGGTGGACCGGCCATGGTGCCGACCTGGACTATCGAGCCTTTCGTCGCCAGGCAGTTGATGTTGCGGTCGACGTAGTCGCCACCAACGACGTCGAGCACCACGTCGACTCCCCTGTTCTTCGTGAATGTCTTCACCGCGTCGACGAAGTCGGTTTGGGTGTAATCGATGATGAGGTCAGCCCCGAGGTGGCGACAAGCCGCCATCTTCGACGTCGAACACGTGACGATGACCCGCGCACCGATTGCGCGACAAATCTGGATGGCAGCCGTTCCGACGCCCGACGCACCGGCGTGAACCAACGCCGTGCGGCCACTCGTGAGTCCGCCCTGCACGACCAGTGCATCCCAAGCGGTGATGAACACCTCGGGAATCGCGGCAGCATCGTTCACGTTCATACCGTGGGGCACGCGGATCGCCTGGCGTTCGTGGATCACCAACTTTTCGGCGTAGCCACCACCGCTGACGATGCCCATGACGGCGTCGCCGGGCTTCCAGTCGCGCACCCTCTCGCCCACCGACTCGACGACACCCGAGAATTCGAGGCCCGGAATCTGGTGCTGGGAGGGAAACGGGTTGGGGTACATCCCCATGCGCTCGAGCAGATCGGCGCGGTTGAGGGCCGTGGCCCGCACCGACACCAGAACCTCTTCGGGTCCGGGCGTCGGCGCGGGAACTTCGGCGATGCGCAGAACCTCGGGCCCGCCGAATTCGGTGAGCACGACCGCGCGCACGGCGGTTACGCCATCTTCTTTTGCAGGCGGACGTCGAGCGCTTCGAGGAAGCCCTCGGTCGTCAGCCACGCCTGATCCTTCGAGATGAGGATCGACAGGTCCTTCGTCATCTCGCCGGCTTCGATTGCCTCGACACACACCTTCTCGAGCGTCGTTGCGAATTCGACGAGCTTCGGGTTGTTGTCGAGTTTGCCGCGATGCTCGAGACCGCGCGTCCAGGCGAAGATCGACGCGACCGGGTTGGTCGAGGTCTTGTTGCCCTTCTGGTGTTCGCGGTAGTGGCGAGTCACGGTGCCGTGTGCGGCCTCGGCCTCGACGGTGCGACCGTCCGGGGTCATGAGAACCGAGGTCATGAGACCGAGCGAACCGAAGCCCTGGGCCACCGTGTCGGACTGCACGTCACCGTCGTAGTTCTTGCAGGCCCAGACGTAGCCGCCCTCCCACTTCAGCGCGCAGGCGACCATGTCGTCGATGAGACGGTGCTCGTAGGTGAGTCCCGCCTTGTCGAAGTCGGCCTTGAACTCCTTTTCGTACACCTCTTCGAAGATGTCCTTGAACTGGCCGTCGTAGGCCTTCAGGATCGTGTTCTTCGTCGACATGTACACGGGGTAGTTGCGCTGCAGGCCGTAGCGCAAAGACGCGCGGGCAAAGTCACGGATCGAGTCGTTGAAGTTGTACATACCCATCGTGACGCCGCCGTCCTTGCCGAACTTGGCGACTTCCATCTCGACGGGTGCGCTGCCGTCGGCGGGCGTGTACGTGATGGTGACCGTTCCGGCACCCGGGACCTTGAAGTCGGTTGCCTTGTACTGGTCGCCGTGGGCGTGACGGCCGATGACGATCGGCTTGGTCCACCCCGGAACCAGACGCGGGATGTTGCTGCAGATGATCGGCTCGCGGAAGACAACGCCACCGAGGATGTTGCGGATCGTGCCGTTCGGCGACTTCCACATCTTCTTCAGCTTGAACTCTTCGACGCGCGCCTCGTCGGGCGTGATGGTGGCGCACTTCACGCCGACGCCGTGCTTCAGGATCGCGTTCGCAGAGTCGATGGTGACCTGGTCGTCGGTCTTGTCGCGGTACTCGATGCCGAGGTCGTAGTACTCGAGTTCAATGTCGAGATACGGGAGGATGAGGCGGTCTTTGATGAACTGCCAGATGATTCGTGTCATCTCGTCGCCGTCGAGTTCGACGACCGGATTGTCGACCTTGATCTTTGCCATGTTGCGGCCCTTTCGGTTCGGTTCGAACTTGTACGTTACTTGTAAACGTGACGTGCGGCGAACCCCGTCCGAACCGCACGGGAAAGGGTCGCTGGTGTCCCCCCTGCGGGCCCCGCGAACCTACGATTCCCGCCATGGACTTCGCCTGGACTCCCGAGCAACTCGACCTCCGCGAGCACGCCCGCAAGATCGCCGAGGACGCCGTCGTGCGCTACGGCCGCCACAACGACACCTGGATGAACGGATACTCGAAGGAGTTCTCGAAGGAACTCGGCGAACACGGATTCATCGGCATGACATGGCCGAAGGAATTCGGCGGTGGTGGCCGACCGGCGATCGACCGCCTCATCGTCGGTGAAGAGATGATCAAGGCCGGTGCGCCGATCGCCGCGTCGTGGTTCGGTGATCGCCAGATGGGCCCGACCCTCATGACCTACGGAACTCCCGAGCAGCAGGCCAAGTTCCTCCCCGGCATTCTCTCCGGCGCCGACACATGGTGCATCGGCATGTCCGAACCGAACGCCGGCAGCGACCTCGCATCACTGAAGACGAGCGCCGTTCTCGACGGTGACGAATGGGTGATCAACGGCCAGAAGATCTGGACCTCGTTCGGTGCGGTTGCCGACTACTGCTATCTCATCTGCCGCACGTCGAACGACGGACCGCCCCACGCGGGCATCAGCGAAATCGTCGTTCCGATGAACACACCGGGCATCGAGGCCCGCGAGATTCAGGACATGACGACCAATCGCCATTTCTGCGAAGTCTTCTTCACCGACGTGCGCATCCCGAAGGAGAATCTCGTCGGAACGCAGGGCGGCGCGTTCAAACAGACGATGCGCCAGCTCGAACACGAGCGCGGCGGCATCGACCGTCTGGTGTCGAACTACGCGTTGTACGCGATGGCACTTGCGCGAGCCGACATGAGCGACCCGCGCGTACGCCAAGAGGTTGCCCGACTCGAAACCGGTTATCGCATCGGCCGCATCCTCGTCATCCGCGAGGTGTTGCGTCAGGCGCCCGCCGGATTCTCGGCCGCAACGAAGTGCTTCTGCACCGAACACGAGCAGCGCGTTGCCAACTTCGTCGCCAAAACCTTCGGCCCCGAAGCCACGCTGTGGGACGATGTCACCGCGGGTCTGATGTACGGCCCCGGGTACACCATCATGGGCGGCACTTCGAACGTGATGCGCAACATTCTCGGCGAGCGCGTGCTGGGTCTGCCGAAAGAGCCCGGCAAGTAGACGAACTAGGGTCGGCACATGGCCGACCTGCTTTCACTCTCCACGAAGATCATCGACTCCGGCGTCGTCGACCAGCCGGTCAATCGGATCATCAACGAGATCTCCGAACTGGCACCCGACCTGGCCATCGTCGAGTCGTTCAGCCACGCCGTCACGTGGAACAGCCCCGAGGGTCTCGTCATCTTCGACACCGGGACCTACGACAACGGCCAGAAGGTTGCCGACCAGATTCGCACGTGGACCAATGCCCCACTCCACGCCATCGTCTACACCCATGGCCACGTCGACCACGTCGGCGGTAGCGGGCCCATCGCGGCCACGCTCGGCGCACAGGGCAAGAACATCCGCGTAATCGGCCACGAGAACGTGGAGCGCCGCTTCACGCGCTACCGCGACACCAGCGACTGGAACCGCATCATCAACGCCCGTCAGTTCGGCGGAGTGCGCGAGGAACACGGCTACGGACTCGTCTCGGACACGTCGCAGGTGGGCAAGAAACATCCGACGTTCCTCCACGAGAGCGTGCTCGACGTGAACGAGAGTCTCGGCGACTTCACTTCGATGAAGATCGGAGACGACACCGTCGAGTTCCACCATGCACGCGGCGAAACCGACGACCACCTGTGGGCGTTCTTCCCCGATCGAAAATGGATCGCGACGGGTGACTTCATCATCTGGAACTTCCCCAACGCAGGCAACCCGCAGAAGGTGCAACGCTGGCCCATCGAATGGGCTGCCGCCCTGCGGCGCATGATCACACAGGAACCCGAACTCCTTCTCCCTGCGCACGGACTACCGATCGAAGGCAAAGCCCGCATCGCGCGCGTACTCGATGAGATCGCAACCGCGCTCGAAAACCTCGTTCGCGAAGTGTTGGAGATGATGAACCAGGGTGAAACCCTCGACACGATCATCCATGCGGTCAAGGTTCCCGATGCGACGCTCGGCCGGCCGTACCTGCGACCGATGTACGACGAACCCGAGTTCATCGTGCACAACGTGTGGCGCCAGTTCGGCGGCTGGTGGGACGGCGCTGCATCACGTCTGAAGCCCGCGCCGGACGCGGCGGTCGGTGCCGAAGTCGCCGCACTCGCGGGCGGCGCCGACGTGCTGGTGCGCCGCGCCCAGAAACTCGCCGAAGAGGGCGACATGCGTCTCGCCTGTCATCTCGCCGACTTTGCCGGCTGGGCCGCCCCCGACGATCCCGACGTGCACGGCATCCGCGCCGAGATCTACGAGCGGCGGCGCAAGGCCGAACTGTCGTTGATGGCCAAGGGCATCTTTGCTGCAGCCTCGAAGGAATCGCGCCGCATCAACCAGCGCTGACGAGCACCAGCGCAACCAACGCCAAGCCGACTCCGACCCACTGCGCGGGGTGCAACTTCTCTTTGTCCAGCGAGGTTGCGAGCACCAACGTGCTGACCGGATACAGCGACGCGATGACGGCCACCACCGACAACAAACCGTGACGTGCGGCAATCAGGTAAAAGCCGTTTGCGGCGGAATCGAGGATGCCGCTGGTCAGCGCCCACCGGGTGGCCTCGCCCTTCGTCCGCAATGGGTGACGCGTGGCGAGCACCACGCCGAAAACGATCGGCAAACTGACCGAGCGCAACGCGACGAGGGGCCACAAGCCCGCGTCAGACGACACGTGATCGAAGGCGATGAAGATCGTCGCAAAGCACGCGCCGGCGATGACCGCCAGAACCACGATGTTCAGCGGGGTGCGTTTGTCCTGCACACCCAACGCGTCGGTCACCAGCACGACAGCGAACACTGCGACGACCATCCCGACGTACGAAATGAATCCCGGTCGTTCGCCATCGACGAGACCCCAGATGACGGGGATGGTCGTACCCACCAATGCGGTGATCGGCGCGACGATCGTCATCGACCCCGACGCCATCGCCCGATAGAAACCCAACAACCCGAGCGAACCGGCAACACCCGCGGCCGCACTGATGAAGAGATCGTGGCCCGAGGGCACCGGATCGCCGATGAACAACGCCAACAACAGCGCTCCGAGGAACCCCGCGCACTGACCCACGAACGTCACCGTGAACGACGAAGCGAGACGACTGCCACGACCGCCCGAGTAGTCGGCGATGCCGTAGACGACGGCCGTGAGAAGTGCGAATACGACGGCCACGGGGCTTCAGACTACGGTCAGCGCCATGGAACACGTGAGATTCGGCCGCACCGGAATGATGGTCTCGAAGTTGTGCCTCGGCACCATGACCTTCGGGCACCAATGCAGCGAGGAACAGTCGGTTGCGATCCTCAACAAGGCGAAGGAACACGGTTTCACTTTCATCGACACCGCCGACGTGTACCCCATCGGGAACATGACCGGCGCCTACGGCGAGACCGAAAGCATCATCGGCCGCTGGATGAAGGGCCAACGCGACAACTTCATCGTCGCCACGAAATGCTTCGCACCCACGGGGCCGAACCCGTGGGATCAGGGCAACAGCCGCAAGAACATCGTGCGCGCAGTCGACGCGTCGTTGCGCCGCCTCCAGACCGACTACATCGACCTCTATCAACTTCACTTCTACGACCCGCGCGTGTCGCACGACGAGTCGCTCGCAGCACTCGACGACCTCGTGAAGTCGGGCAAGGTCCGCTACATCGGCTGCTCGAATTATCTCGCGTATCAACTGGCCACCGCACTCGGCCGCAGCGACGTCAACCACTGGGCGCGCTTTGCCAGCATCCAGCCGCGCTACAACATGCTTTTCCGTGAGAACGAGCGCGAGCTGCTCCCCTTGTGCGAGCAGGAGAACATCGCGGTCATTCCCTACAACCCGCTCGCCGGCGGCTTCCTGACGGGCAAGCACAACCCGGGGACACCCACCGAGGGCACACGCTTCGCACTCGAGGGCGACGGCACCGCCGGCCGCTACCAAGAGCGCTACTGGCAGGACCGCATGTTCGAGACCATCGATGCGCTGCGCGGGATCGCCAAGGAAGCAGGCATGACAATGGCGCAACTTGCCGTTGCATGGCAGTTCACTCGCCCCAGCATCACCTCACCGATCATCGGCGCCAGCAAGCCCGAACAACTCGCCGACGCAGTGGCCGCGCTCTCGACCCCGCTCGACGCCGAGCTCACCAAGCGCCTCGACGTGCTCACCCACGAGTACCGCTTCGGAGACGCCGCTCGGTGAAGTTCCTCATCTCGGTCATCGACACAGCGACCAACACCGGTAACGGCGACGAAATCGCGGCGATCGACGCTTTCAACGACGGCCTCGTGGCGAACGGCCACTGGATCTTTGCAGGCGGCCTGTCGTCGCCGCATGAAGCCATCCGCTTCGACAACCGCAACGGCGCGGGAATCACGATCGACGGCCCGCTCCACGAACCAACGACAAATGCGGACAACGAATACGTCAGCGGCTTCTGGTTGATCGAGGCTGCAGACATCGCAACCGCGCGCGAACTCGCGGCGCGCGGCTCGCGCGCCTGCAACCGCAAGGTCGAACTACGCCCGCTTCTGGGGCCCTGACGACAAAGTTGGTTGCAGTTGTTGCTCCCTATTGTTATGGTCAACCGCATGGCAACGGTCGTTCAAATACCCGCAAACCGCCGCGCCACCCGCGATGCAGCCGTTTTGCGTCGGCCAGCAGATCAAATCACCAACCCCGCCCTCGTCGATCTGATCATCACGCTTGCCGCCAACCTGTCGACAGGCGTCACCTTGGCGGCGAACGATGAATCAGTCTCCCCGGCTCGCGCTGCCGAGATGCTCGGCGTCACCCGGCAATACATCGAAAAGTTGATTGCCGACAATCGCCTCCCTGCGACACGCAAACCCGGCAGTCGACACAAACTCATTGCTGTCTCCGATCTCGTTGAATTCGAGAAGAATCGCCGCACCGCTACCCAGCGCGTGGCCGTATTGGTGAACGACCTCATTGATGCCGGGGTCGAGTACTGATTCGTGCGGGTCTTTCCCGACACAAAAGTTCTCTTTTCCGTGCGGTTGATCAACCTCATCATGCGGACGCACGAAGCACGAATCATCGACGTCGTGTGGTCGGACGATTTGATGATCGAACTCCGCCGAATCTTTGTCGAGCGTCGGCAAATGTCCGAAGCAAAAGCGGATCACGTTGTCGATCAAGTTCGCAGGTGGTCACCATCCGGACGAATTGCACGTGCGACGTACGCCGACTTGGTCCCGCGCATGACCGGACCCGACCCGACCGACCATGTTCATTCCGCTGCCGCTCGCGCCGGCCGCGTCGACGTGCTGCTGACAAACAACATCCGGGACTTCCCGCGTCGCGACATCGGTCGCTCATGCCAGGCGCTCACACCTGCAACATTCTTCGGCGAACTCGGGGGAAAGTATCCGAAAGAGTTTGCGCGCATCATCAACGAATCGTCCGTTGCACTCCGCAGACCACCGAAGACACCCGAAATGGTGCTGAACGACCTCGAAGAGATTGGTTTGGTCGCATTCGCACGGATAGTGCGAACCGAACTCAGGCGGTGACGCGGGCGTAGGGCACGGTGATCTCGAAAGGGATCACCACGTCGTAGGCCTGGCCGAGTTGGCCATCGTCGCCGCCCTGCCAGCCGTGCCACGGGTAAGTGACCGCACCGTTCTCGCGCAGGATGGGAGCGCCGCTCGCGTCGAATTCGAAGAAGGGTCCGTGTTCGAAACCTTCGGGCACCGGAAGACGATCGCGGTGCTCCGCGCCAGGTTCGGCGGTTTCGTACATGCCACCCTTGCCGGTTCCGTTCGACACGACCCAGTGCACCTCGGCGAACGCCGGGCTGGTGGGGCCGGGAGCGCGACCGTGGTTGTGCGTCGACAGGTCGACACCCTTGCCCGCGGTCCACAGGTAGAGATAACAGATCTCTTCACCCTTGGCGTCGAGGAGGTGGAAGCCGGGCGTGAGGCCCGCGTCGAGGCCGTTGAAGTAGTCGGTGTAGGCCGCGAAGCGTTCACCGAACGAGGTCCATCCGAGGCGGTCGGCGTGGGGGCCGACGAGTGCGATGTCGTTCATCGAGGTGACACGATCGGGCGCCGCGGGGGTCTTCACCAACACGGTGACGAGCGCGCCATCGGCGCTGGCGACGAGCTCACTCTCGGTCACGCGGGTGTCGGCGAGCGATCGGGCCTCGATGTAGGGCACGCGGGCGGGTGAGGCAAGCGCACCCGTCACGACCTTCACGTACGTGGTGCCCTCGTGGCCGAGCGACACCTTCTGGCCGCCGTCGAGTCGAACGAAATACAGGTTCCACCCACCAAACGACCACGTGTCACTGACGACCGGACCGGCGCCGTCGTACATGTGGAGATCGAGGCCGAGGCGCTCTTTCGACAAAGAAACCGGAACGGTACCCATGGTGATTTCCCCCCAACGCACGCAGTTCCCCGACTGCGTTTTGTGGGCACGACGGGACTCGAACCCGGGACCTCTACCGTGTCATGGTAGCGCTCTAACCAACTGAGCTACGCGCCCTAAAAGGCAACGCGAAGCATAGCGGAGGCCGGGAAAGTTCAGCGGGGCGGCGCGGAAAATTGGGCACGGACGAAGCGTCCTTCGTGGCGTTCGAGCCGGCAGACCGAGCCCTTGCGCGTGTCGGGCCAGTCGACGATCTCGAGGCCGTGCCATTCGAGGCGCTTCAGGACCGCCGGGATGACGTCGCCATGACTGCACGCCACCACCCCATCGGCGAGACCTTCGAGGAACGACAGCGCGGTGTCGGTGTCGACGCCCTCGCGCAGAGCGTCGGCGCTCTCGACCGCCAACGAAGTCAGCGTGGCGAGCGGTTCGAGTGTTTGCCGACAGCGCAGAAACGGGCTCGACACGAGACGCGGCGGATGCAACGGTGCAAGACGCGCCGCGATGAGACGGGCCTGTTCCATTCCTTCGTCGACGAGCGGCCGCAAGGCATCGTCGTCACCCCATGCCGCGCGACTGCCGGCCTTGGCGTGGCGCACCAGATAGATCGCACTCGTCATGTGAGACGCAGAGTAATCGCATTTGCGAGCATCCTGCCCCGCGGGGTGAGCATCACTCTGTCGTCCTCGAGAACGAGCAAGCCGTCGTTCGCCATCTCGTCGATTTCGACACGCCTTTCGGGTGCGATGTCGGCCAACGCCGCTCCTTCACGGCGACGAATCGTCAATTGCACCCTCTCGGCTGCGACCTGGTCGGTGGTCAGCTGCTCGAAGGCCGCCTCGGTCGACTCTCCCCTGTTCACGAGGTCGATGTAGCGCTCGGGCGTACGCACGTTCCACCAACGACGACCCGCGGCGTGCGAATGCGCGGCACAACCGAATCCGCGGTAGTCGGCCTGCGCCCAGTACAGCCTGTTGTGCCTGCTCTCGTGGCCGGGACGTGCCCAGTTCGAGATCTCGTAGTTGCCGAGACCTGCCTCCTCGAAGGCAGCATCGGCGAGCGGATACTTGTCGGCCTGATCGTCATCGTCGGGATGGCGCGCCTCATCGTCGGCGAGGGGCGTTCCCGCTTCGACGGTGAGCGCGTAGGCCGAGACATGCGGTGGCTTCAGCGCGAGTGCACTGCGCAGGGTGCTGCACCAGTCGTCGAGCGTCTCACCGTGGGCGCCGTAGATGAGGTCGAGATTGAACGTCGGAATTCCGACGTTGTTGATCGCCTCGACGGCCGCAACCACATTGTGGGGGTCGTGTTCGCGGCCGAGCGCGGCAAGGACGTGAGGAACCATCGACTGCACACCGAGGCTGATGCGGTTCACCCCGGCTTCGCGGTACGTGCGCAACAGCGACTCGGTGACGTTGTCGGGATTGCACTCCACCGTGACTTCGGCATCGGGTGTTTTCGGAACTGCCGCGATGACCTTGGCAAGCAACTCCCCCGGGACGAGCGACGGCGTCCCCCCGCCGACAAATACGGTGCCCGCGACCGGCATTCCCACTTCGGTCGCGCGCTGCACCTCGGCGAAGAGTGCGGCCATGTAGCCGTCGATCTGGCCCGCCTTGTCGTCCCATGTCGCAAACGCGCAGTAGTCGCAACGCCGCGAACAAAAGGGCACGTGGATGTACACCCCGAATTCGGGTCGCGGCGACGTCATGTGGTGGGCGGAACGAAGATGAGGCCGAGCTGTGCGAGTTGCGTTGCCACTTCGTCGACGGGAACGTCGAGCATGACGGCGATGGCCCGCGTGTCGTGGGCCCGAACCGTGATGACCTTGCCGTTGAAGTCCTGGCGTTGCACCTGGATCATCCGCAGGAATCGTTCGAGCATGCGGAATTTCTCTTCGGGATAGGTCGAGAGCTTTGCCACGTCGATGCGGATCTTCGTCGGCCCGCTGGCACCCGGCTGGTTGCGCTCGACCGCCATTGGGTCGCGAGGCAACAGCTGGTCGATCGACACGCCGTAGAAACGTGCGAGTCGTTCAAGGCGTGGCACCGAGATGACACGTTCACCACGTTCGTAAGCACCGAGGACCGAAGCGCGGAACTCGTCGTCGGTCTGCGCCTCGACTTCGTTCAAGGACAGTTTCTTCTGGCGCCGGATGGCACGCAGCCGCTCGCCGACGAGGCGCGAGTACGGGGATTCGTCGAAATCTTCGTCAGCCATGTGGACCCATTGTCACGCGTGGAGGCCGACAAGTCGCGCACCCGCCACCAACGCCGCGGTTTCGGCGCGCAGCACCGCGGGACCGATGTTGACGCGCGCAATCGAGGCAGGAATTTCGCCGTCATCGAATCCGCCTTCCGGTCCCACGATCAACAACCTGTTCCCAGCGGATGGCGCGTCACCATCGGGGTCGGCGACCGCCACGCCCGAAAGCGCGACGACGTCGATCAGCGGAACACCGAGATGGATGGCCGGCAGGAACACACGCCGACTCTGCATGCAGGCCTCGCGGACGATGCGCTCGGCGCGATCGTTCAATCGATCGCGCGTACCGGCAACCGCTCGTTTCGTCGGTGCGACGACGAAGATCTCGTCGACCCCGACCTCGACCAATTGACGAATCGTGTTCTCGGGCTTCTCGGCCTTCACGGGAACGAATGCGACTCCGAGGGGAAACGCCCTCGGGGTTTCGTCGACGATGCCACCCGTGGGCGCGATCGCGTCGCGCCCGCTTGCCCGGCACTCGCGCCATGACCCGCGACCATTCGTTGCAGTCACGACGGCACCCTCACGAAGTCGCAACACGCGGAAGAGATGGTGCGCATCGGTTTCGTCGAGACGCGGTTCGTCGAGATCGTCGACCACCACGTGCGCCGCCGAATTGCGGAGAACCGGGTTCACGAAAACGCCGACTTGATGCGCGACTTCAGCCCTTTGTCGGGACCAGACACGGCGTCACCCCGCAGTTCGGCGAATTGACGCAACAACTTCGCCTCATCATCGGTGAGTTTCGTCGGAATGTCGATCTGGGCGATGACGCGCAGGTCGCCGCGACGACGTCCGCCGGCGTTCAGGTGCGGCACCCCCCTGCCGCGCAGGGTGAACTCCTGCCCGTGCTGGGTTCCGGCGGGCACGGCGAGTTCCTCGCTGCCTTCGAGGGTGTCGATCGTTGCGGTTGTTCCCAGTGCCGCCTGGGCGATGCCGAGCCGCAGCACGAAGACGAGGTCGTAGTCGTCGCGCTGAAGCGTCGCATGCGGTGCAACACGCACGTGCACGTAGAGATCACCCGCGGTGCCACCGCGGGGACCCACCGCACCGCGTCCGGTCAGACGCAGGGTGGCACCGGTGTCGACGCCGGCGGGGACATCGATCTGATAGGTGGCCGTGTCGACGATTCGCCCGTCGCCACGACACGCAGAGCAAGGCGTGGCGACGACCCGGCCGATGCCACCGCAACGCTGACACGGACTCGCCGTCACCATCTGGCCGAGCAGACTCTGGCGCACGCGGCGCACCTGCCCCGTGCCTTCGCAGTCGACACATGCGACCGGCTTCGTGCCCGAACCTGCACCTGTGCCGCCGCAGTCGTCGCAACGCAATGCGGTTTTCAACGTGACGGGAACCGTGCCGCCGAACACTGCGTTCTCGAAGGTGATGTCGGCAATCGTCTCGATGTCCTGACCGCGTGGCGGACCCGCGGGTCCGCGCCCACCGAAGCCACCGCCGAACGGCGAGTTGCCACCGAAGAAAGCCTCGAAAATGTCGCCCAGTCCCCCGCCACCGAACGGGTCGCCACCAGCTGCGCCACCGCCGACCCCCGCCTCACCGAAGCGGTCGTAGTTCGCGCGTTGCTGTGGGTCGGACAGCACCTCGTAGGCGCGACTGAGTTCCTTGAACTTGTCCTCGGCGCCGGGGTCGTCGGGGTTCGCGTCGGGGTGCAGTTCACGCGCCCGCTTGCGGTACGCGCGCTTCACTTCGTCGGCCGACGCGCCGCGCGCCACACCGAGGATCTCGTAGAAGTCGGCCATCGTCAGGACCCGGCGGCTAAGCCTGGCCGCCCTCGCTGAGGCGACGACCGAGTTGCGTGCTCACCGCCTCGACGGTGGCAAGCGCCTGCGGATAGTTCATGCGGGTGGGGCCAAGGACACCCACCGTGCCCAACTTCTCGCCTTCGGCGATGACGGGCGCAACCACGACCGAACACGCGGACAGCGGTTCGATGCCGTGCTCGCTGCCGATGGCGACGCTGAGGCCACGGTCGACCACGTCCTTGACCAACGAGACGACGACGTATTGCTGTTCGAGGGCAGTGAGGACCGAACGCACCACGTCGACCGCATCGAACGCCTGCGCCATGGCGGCAGCCCCGCCGACGATGACGCTCGTGTCGCTTTGGTGGGGCTTCAGGAGACCGAGGGCGTCGGCGCAGACCTTGTCGACACCAGCGTCTCCGGTCGGCGCGAGATGGACCTGCCCGAAGGTGTGCCCGAACGCGGCGGCGTTGAGATGTGCACTCGCCGCCGCCACTTGCGCATCGGAGACGGCTTCATCGATGTCGACCGACTCGCTTTGCACCACGCCATTCGAAAGCACCGCGACGACGGTCGCCATGCGCGGAGTGAGTCGCACCACCTGCACGCTGCGCACCGTGGCGACTTCGGCACTGGGGCCCATGACGAGCGCGGCGTAGTTGGTCATGTCTGTGAGCAGCCCCGAGGTGCGCTGCAGCAGTTCCTCGAGACGACCGGTGGCGTGGTTGAAAAAGGTGCCGACACGCTCGGCCGTGACCTTGTTCGGCTTGCCGGCAGGTTCGAGTGCGTCGCCGAAGAACCTGTAGCCCTTGTCGGTGGGAATGCGGCCCGCCGACGTGTGCGGCTGGACGAGGTAGCCCTCTTGTTCGAGCATTGCCATGTCGTTGCGCACTGTCGCCGGCGACACCTTGACACCTGCGATGGCGGCAACATGGGCAGAGCCCACGGGCTGGCCCGTTGCGATGTACTCCTGCACGACTGCGCGGAGAATTGCGGTCTTGCGCTCGTCCAACATTTCGCATTTCAGGTTACTTGCCGGACGCCGCCTTGTAGCGGGCGAGGCTCTCCTCGCGCTCGACGGCATGGTCGACGATCGGTGTCACATAACCCGCGAAACCGCCAGCGCCGGCGAGGTGAATCTGTTTCGTCGGACAGTCGGCGAGTTCGGGCACGAACTCGCGGATGTAGTTGCCATCCGGGTCGAATTTCTCGGACTGACTCTGCGGGTTGAAGATACGAAAGTACGGGGCGGCGTCAGTGCCCGTACCCGCGGTCCACTGCCACCCGTGGTTGTTCGATGCAATGTCGCCGTCGACGAGGTGACGCATGAAATGGCGAGCGCCCCATTGCCACGGCAGGTGCAGATCCTTCACGAGGAAACTCGCGGTGATCATGCGCACCCGGTTGTGCATCCAACCCGTGCGCAGCAATTGACGCATACCCGCATCCACGATCGGATAGCCGGTTTCGCCGGCGCACCATTTCTCGAAGCGAGCTTTCGCCCGCTTGTCGGTGTCGAGTCGCATCGCCGCCATCTTCGGCTGCAGGTTCTCCCACGCGGTGTTCGGCTGGTGAAACAGAACATCGGCGTAGAACTCGCGCCAGCACAGCTCGGACCGGAAATGTTCGTGGTCCTTCGTCGCCTTGGTGCCGTCGATCACGAGGTCGGCGATGAGTTGCTTGGGGTGCAGCAACCCGAACCGAAGGTACGTCGACAACTTCGACGTGCCGTCGATACCCGGAGCGTTGCGGTTCTCGTAGTAGCCGGCCAGCGCATTGTCGGCGAACCATTCCCAGCGCTCATGGGCGGCCGCCTCGGTGGGCGTCGGCAGGTCGACGTTCAAACTCGGGCGCGGGGGCAGCGGATCGGTCGCGACCGCACCCGGTGCCACGAGCAGGCTGTGCACCGGATCACTTTCGTCGAGGGGCGTGAGGAGCGGCGACCACCGCTTGTAGAAGGGTGTGAAAACCGCGTACGGCGAACCGTCATCCTTCGTCACCGAGCCGGGCTCGACCGCATACGGACTGCCGACTCCGCGCAGGCGCGAGCCCGCGGCTTTCAGCGCGGCAGCAACGGCCGTGTCCCTGCGTCGTCCGTACGGCGCGAAATCCTTGGCGACGTACACGGTGCCGGCCGCCACCTCGCGTGCAACGGCCGGGACGACATCGACGGGTTCCCCCGTACGAACCACCAACGCACCACCGAGTGTTTCGTTCAGCGACTCGAGTGCGCCGAACAAGAACCAAGGTCGCGCCTCGCCCGCCCGCTCGAGAAACACGGGGTCGAGCACGAACAGCGGCACGCACGGTCCGTCGGCACAGGCGGCCGCAAGTGCCTCGTTGTCGTGGCCGCGAAGATCGCGGCGGAACCACATGACGCTCGTCATGCGACCGATTGTGGCTGACGTTTCATCACCGTCGCCATCCAAGCGCAGCAAAGCAGCGCAATCACTCCTCCGTACCCGAGAGACCATTCGGGGCTGATGTGATCGGCGACCCAACCGGTGACCGGCCCACCGACCGGTGTCGAACCCAGGAACGCCACGGCGCCGAGAGCGAGCAGACGACCCCTCATGTTCGGCGGCGACATGACCTGCGAGATCGAATTCACGCTTGCGATGAAGCCGGCGCCTCCGATCCCGAGCGGCACGGCAAACACGAATGCGAGAAAGAGATTCGGCGCCCACGCGAGCGCGATGTTGCTGACTGCGAGAACGAACACGCTCCAGTTGAACCAGCGCAGCGAAACGGTTTCGCGACCCGCCGTCATCAGGCTTCCGATCAGGCTGCCGACGCTGACGACGGCCAGCAACCAACCAAAGGAGTTCTCGCTTCCCCACCGCGAGTCGGCCAGCTTCGGCAGGACCACGCTGTAGTTGAAAGCGAAGGTGCTGACGATCACCAACACCACGAAGAGGGGCCGCAGCACGTGGTCGTTGCGGATGAAGCCGATCGCCTCACGCACGGGCTTGCCACCGCGCGGTGCAGGCGGCGCGACACGCAACAGCGACACATCCATGACGACGATGCCGAGAAGAATCGCCGCAAACGAAAGACCGTTGATGACGAACAACCAACCGGTTCCGAGCGGGCCCACCAGCGCAGCCGCGAGAGCGGGGCCGAAGATGCGCGAACCAGTCATCACGGCGGTGTTGAGCGACACCGCATTCGGAATGTCCTCGACGTCGACCAGTTCGGTGACGAGTCCGCGACGCGCCGGATTGTCGAAGGCATTGATCACACCGAGAGCAAGGCTGAGCACGTAGACGACACCGATGTTGATGTTGCCGGTCAGGTCGAGGACGCCGAGGACGATCGACTGCAGGGCAAGACCCGTTTGCGTGATCAGCGTCATCCGCCGCCTGTTGTGACGATCAGCGATGGCACCGGCCCAAGCGCCGAGCAAAAGCATTGGCAAGAACTGGAACATGACGTTCAGACCAAGATCGGTGGCCTTGCCCGTCAAGCGGTAGAGCAGGAACGCCGACGCCGTGAACTGCATCCACGTGCCGACGTTGCTGACGAGCATGCCCGCGAAGAAGTACTTCGCGTTGCGGTTCCGCAGCGATCGGAATGCGGAGGGCATGGCCGGTCAGTCGTCGAGTTTCAGGGCCGAAATGAAGACGTCCCCCGGCACCTCGACGCGACCGATCGACTTCATCTTCTTCTTGCCCTCTTTTTGCTTCTCGAGCAGTTTGCGCTTTCGAGTGATGTCGCCGCCGTAGCACTTGGCGAGAACGTCCTTGCGCTTTGCCTTGACCGTCTCGCGTGCCAGCACCTTGCCGCCGATGGCCGCCTGAATCGGAATGTCGAACATCTGGCGCGGAATCAGTTCCTTCAGTTTCTCACACATCCGCCGGCCATAGTCGAAGGCGCGGTCACGGTGCACGATCGTGCTGAAGGCGTCGGCAGCCTGCCCGTTCAACAGCAAGTCGACGCGTACGAGGTTGGATTCGCGGTACCCCTCGAGTTCGTAGTCGAGGCTCGCATAACCCTGGGAACGGCTCTTCATCTGGTCGAAGAAGTCGACGACGACCTCGGCGAGCGGGATCGAGTAGATGAGCTCGACACGTTCGGGCGACAGGTATTCGATCTTTTGCAGTTCGCCACGACGCGACTGACACAGTTCCATGAGCGTGCCCGTGTAGTCCTTGGGCGTGACGATGCCCACCTTGAAGTAGGGCTCTTCGATGAAGTTGATCTGCTGCACGGCTGGCAACGACATCGGCGTGTCGACGAACTGCACCTCGCCATTGGTCTTGTGCACGCGATACTCGACCGACGGCGCCGTGGCGATCAGTGCAAGGTTGAATTCGCGCTCGAGACGTTCTTTGACGATCTCCATGTGCAACAAGCCGAGGAAGCCGCATCGGAAACCGAAGCCGAGCGCACCCGAGCTTTCCGGCTCGTAGGTGATCGACGCGTCGTTCAGCTTCAGCTTCTGCAAACTGTCGCGCAGGTTCTCGAAGTCGTCGCCGTCGATCGGATACAGACCGCAGAACACCATCGGCTTGGGGTCGCGGTAACCGGGCAGCGGCTCGGCTGCCTGGCGGTCGGACTTCGTGACCGTCTCACCGCTTCGCGCTTCGGCCACGTCCTTGATGCCCGCGATGAGATAACCAACTTCGCCCGGCCCGAGCGAGTCGACCGGGGTGTTGACGGGACGTCGCACGCCGATCTCGATCGCCTCGTGCGTGGCACCGGCCTGCATGAACAACAACTTGCTGCGCGAATCGAGCACGCCGTTCATGACACGAACCGAACTGACGACTCCGCGGTACTGGTCGAACTGGCTGTCGAAGATGAGCGCCTGCAGCGGTTGGTCGGGGTCGCCCTTCGGCGCCGGGATGCGCTCGACGATCGCGTCGAGGAGATCAGGAACACCCTCGCCCGTCTTGGCCGAGATGCGCAGGATCTGGTCGGCCGGAATGCCGAGCACCCGCTCGATTTCGTCGGCGTAGTAGTCGGGGTTCGCGGCAGGCAGGTCGATCTTGTTCAACGCCGCAACGATCTCGAGGTCGTTCTCGAGCGCGAGATAACAGTTCGCCAAGGTCTGCGCCTCGATGCCCTGGGCCGCATCGACGACAAGGACGACCCCCTCACAGGCGGCGAGTGAACGACTGACTTCGTAACCGAAGTCCACGTGGCCCGGCGTGTCGATGAGGTGCAGCACCGACCCCTTCCAGTCGACGCGAACGTTCTGGGCCTTGATGGTGATGCCGCGCTCGCGTTCGAGGTCCATCGAGTCGAGGTACTGCGCCCGCATCTCACGGGCGTCGACCGCCTTGGTCAGTTCCAGGATGCGGTCGGACAGCGTGGACTTCCCATGGTCGATATGGGCGATGATCGAAAAATTCCTGATGCGGGAAAGGTCCATGGGGGTGGCCAAATTCTAGGGGTGTGGCGGGGTTGGGGCCGTGAAGAGCCGCTGTTAGCCTCGAATCTCGTGGCAAACATCAAGAGCCAAAAGAAGCGCATCCTCACCAACGCCAAGCGCCAAGAGCGCAACAAGGCGGTCAAGAGCGAACTCCGCACCCGCGTGAAGACCGCGACCGCCAGCGTCGGTAGCGAAGGCAACGTCGAGGACGTTCGTTTGGCGATGAAGCGCCTCGACAAGGCAGCCACCAAGGGCATCATCCACCCGAACCAGGCCGCTCGCCGCAAGAGCCGCCTGATGAAGAAGATCAACGCTTCCAAGGCCTAGTTCTAGTTCTGGTTCTAGAAATCTAGGTATCTAGGTCTCGGTCTAGCGGCGCACAGGGCGTCGCACCGAGAGTCGTGCGAGACGCGCCACCAACACTTCGACCACGAGTTCGGCC
>JBBANY010000001.1:9773-10557 GCA_040401695.1 Ilumatobacteraceae bacterium | reverse complement strand
ACCCTCAGGGCCGAGGCGGGCGATTTGTTCCAGCATCTTCTTGCCGGGGAAATCTCTCTTCGGCTTCATCACCAACAGATCGAGTGCTTCGCGCGGAGTCGACACGTCGGCACCCTCGAGGCGCAAGAGTCGCACGAAGTGGTTGTGCAGCAGCTTGACGACCTGCAGCGGGTGCATCTCGCCGGCACCGAGCATGCGATGCAGAACTGCGAGCGCCCCGGGGATGTCGCCGGCATCGATCGCGTTGGCGAGTTCGTAGACGGGCACCGTGCCCGCCTCCCCCACGAACGGCAGCACGTCGTCACGGGTCAACTTCTTCGACGTGCCGAAGGTGGAAATCAGCGTGTCGAGAATTCCCGGGAAGCGACCGACGTCTTCTCCGAGTCGCTCTGTCAGTGCCGATATGGCGGCCGGGTCGAGGCGCAGGCCGGCGGCTTCGAGCTGGGTGCGATACCAGACCGCACGCTCGCTGGAGTCGCCGATCGACGTCGACACCGCGGTTCCGCCCGCACGCTTGATGGCATCGCCGATGCTCTTCGGCGGCTTGCCCTTCGAGGTCAGAATCAGCCGGGTTGATTCGAGCGGGTTCGCGAGATAGTCGACGAGTGGCTGCAGCGATTCGACGACCGCTGCATCGATGCGACGCAGAACGACGACCCGGAATTCGGAGAAAAGTGACTGCGTCGCCGCCGCATCGACGGCGGAACGTATGACGGACTCTCTTTCGTCGATCGTCGGCCTGTCGGCGTCGAAATCATCGAGAGCAAGCGAACGATCGGCGCCA
>JBBANY010000001.1:0-9763 GCA_040401695.1 Ilumatobacteraceae bacterium | reverse complement strand
GCCACCGAGAGCCTCGTGGATGCGCGTGCCGAGTTCCTCGACGAGAAGCGACTCGTCGTCGCCAATGAGGAGCATGACCGACACGCCCCAGTGTCGCACACGGGTGTCGGTCACGCGGGAAGTCGCGCGACGATCTCGGCCACCCACCACACCCAGCGCACACCGAGCAACAAAGGTGCGGTGAGCAGTGTCGCAGTGGGCCCGCCCACGAGGCCCGCAATGAGACACAACGGAAGGCCGGCCAGCATCACCACTCCCGCCACCGGAACGGCGAGGAGGTTTGCAACGAGACCCCATGGCGCGATCCTCCCGAAGACGAAGACAAGGATCGGCAACGTTGCCACCTGCGCTGCCACCGATGCCGCAAGCGGCGCAGCAACGAAGCCGGGACAGCGCAATCGCCGCAGCCACGACTCGCAACGCGGACCGACGACGACGAGACCACCCGTGGCCGCGAACGACAACCAGAATCCCACGGACCATGCAAGGAACGGGTCGGCAAGCACCAACAAGGCCGACGATGCGAGCAACGTTCTGCCCGCCGCAACTTTTCCGCCGGTCGCGAAGACGACCGCGGAAACACCCGCCATTCCCGCCGCACGCAGAACGGAGGGCTCGGCCCGCGTCATCAGCGTGAACGTGGCGAGCACCGCGAGCGTCGCAACGAGACGCGCGCGTGGTTTCATCCGCGTGATTGCCGGAGCAAAGACGGCGAGAACGAACACGATGTTCTGGCCCGACACGGCCGTCAGGTGCGACAGACCGGCGTCACGGAACGCCGTGCGCATCGCCCGTGGCTGGCCACGGTCGTCACCGATCACGAGGCCAACCAACAGCGAGGCCTCGGCAGGTGGCAGCACCGATGCACCATGGGCGATGAGTCGCCTCAGTCTGTTCGTCGCACGAGTCAGCGCAGAACCCTGCGTCCAGTCGCCACCCAGGTCGACGTCGACGAGTCGTCCTGCAACGTGGCGCACGAGTTTGTATCGCGGCACCCCGCCTTCCCATCGCTCGCGGGTCGCAGACACCAACACCGACTCACCCTGCATGTGGTTGCGCACCCGCCACGCGTCGGCTCCGTAGAACGTCGCCTCGTAACGCCACCCCTCCACGCGGAACACGACCGCAACTCCCGCGCCACGCGCCTCGGGATCGCCAACGAGTGTCACGATGCCCGTGTATCGACCGACGGGCACGTCGTCGATGTGGTTCCACTCCGCATGCGCCCGAAAGGCAAAGACACAAAGGAACAACGCAACACACGCCGCAGAGACCGCGGTGACGTACGATCGCATCATGTCAACGACGCCCGAAACCCCGTCGCGTCGGCGACGCATCGTGCCGGGCGGAATCGTCGACCTGAAGCGTCGACTCGGCAGGCAAGGCGGGCTTGCGGGCGTCGGAGTCGGCGCGGGGCTCGCGGCTTTCGGCGCCCTCGTCCTGTTCGCCACAGACGGTGCGTTCCTCGGGGCGATCGGCTACCTGATCGTGTCGTTCGGTGTTCCGCTGCTCGCCCTCGTTGGCGTTCCCGCGGTGACCGGTTCGGCGCGCTGGGGTCTGGCAATCGTCGGGTCGGCTGCGCTGTGGTGGACGATCGGTCAACTGTCGGCGGCACGCGTGCGCAAACGGGTCATCGCCGGCTGGCGAGAGTGGGCCGCCGAATTCGTCGTGTACGCAGGCGGCGTGTGGGTGGGCGTGGTGCTTGGTCTCGTCTTCGCCGCGCGATCGCTCGGCGCGATCTGATTTCTCCGCGACCCGAAGAGCACGTCGGATCACGACACCGTGACGAACTGTTTCATCGCGGCGAACTTGCCGTCACCGATTCCTTTCACCTCGAGCAGGCCCTCGGGTTTCGCGAAGGGGCCATTCGCCTGACGGTGGGCGATGATCGCCTTCGCCGTCGACGGACCGACCCCCGGCAGTGACTCGAGCAACGTCGCGTCGGCGGTATTGACGTTCACCATTCCCGAAGCCCCGGGCGACGAACCCGTGGCGGTCGGCGCGGAGGAACTCGACGCCGCGGCGATTGCCTGCGGCACCGTGACAACGGTCGGGTTCGTACGACGCACCCTGGTCCTGGGCGGTTGCACACGCGATGCGGCGACCGAACGGGGCGGCACGTACACCTGATCCGCGTCGGCGAGCGGCAGCGCCATGTTGAGAGACGAGAGATCGGCTTGGGGTGTCGGGCCGCCGGCTGCGGCCACTGCATCGACCACGCGGCTCGATGCGGCGACCGTGTAGACACCCGGTGCAACCACCGCACCGATGACATGCACCGTGATGTCGACCACCTCGGACGCCATTCCCGGCAGCGCGAGCGTCGCGGTTGTGATTTCGGCCTGGGCCGTGGACGAGGCACCCGCCTGACCGGCGAAAGGCAAGGACGCCTCGAGGGGAGGCGACGGGGCGCGCAACAGCCACCACGCACCGATGCACACAACGACCACCGATCCGGCAGTGGCGAGCGCCCGTGCGGGCCCGTACCAATCGAGAGCTGCAGAAGCGCGCTGGCGTAAACGTTCGATGAAGGGTTGCGGGCTCATGCCCTTCGTGTGTGCGCGGTGCCGTGAACCACGGCAAGAACTAGAAGAGGCGAGCCGTCAGTTGCTTGCGGTACTTGGGGGTACGCGGGTCGTCGGGTCCCATCGTGGCGAGAATGTCGAGGAACTTCTGACGGGCGGTCTCGTCGGCCTTCACGCGGTCGAGCAGTTCGGTGAGTTGCGCATCGAAGTCGTCGACCGGGTCGGCCGCCAAGCGGGCCGCGGCGGCGACACGACGCACGTCATCGGTTTCGGGAATACGCGCGAGCAACTGCAGCGCCTCGGGTGCACGGTCGGTTTTCACCAGCAACTGCGCCATGGCAACGACGGCGTCATGGTTGCCGGGCTCCATCGACAACGCGACCTTCAGGCTTTCTTCGTCACCCGCGTCGATGAGTTTGCGCACCGTTTGGCTTTCCTCCGACGGCAGCAGGCGCCCAACGAACTCGGCAACCACGTGTTCGGGTTCTGCCCCCATGAACGCGTCGACGACCTGGCCGTTCGCGATCGCGTACACGGCGGGAATCGACTGCACACGGAACGCAGCCGCGACCTGTGGGTTTGCATCGACGTCGACCTTCGCCAACACGACCTGTCCACGCGTGGCGTCGACGACCTTCTCGAGGATCGGACCGAGGGTCTTGCACGGGCCACACCACTCGGCCCACAAGTCGACGATGACGGGGGTGGTACGGGACCGCTCGATGACCTCGGCCTGGAAAGTGGCGTCGGTGACATCGATGAACATGCAGGAAACGCTATCGGGAGGGAATCGTGGCTAGTTTTCTCCTCGCATGTCCCACGAACTCCCCACCGGACTCTCCCCCGCGGTGCTGCCCTGGCTCGAGGCGAACATCGCCGGGGCCAAGGCTCCGTTTTCCTTCACGGTCATCGCCGGCGGACACTCGAATCTCACCTACGGCGTGGTCGATGCCAACGGAAACAAGTACGTGCTGCGACGCCCTCCACTCGGTCACGTGCTCGCGAGCGCCCACGACATGGGCCGCGAACACCGCATCATCTCGGCACTCAGCAAGTCGAACGTGCCGGTTGCCCCCGCCCTCGGCTTTTGTGACGACCCTGCTGTCAACGACTCGCCCTTCTACGTGATGGCGTTCGTCGACGGCCACGTCATCCGCGACACCGAAACCGCATCGCGTCTTCTCACGATCCCCGCACGCACGCGGGCAAGCGAGTCGATCGTCGACACGATGGCTGCGATCCACGCGGTGGATCTTGCGGCGGTTGGCCTCGACACGCTCGGCAAGCACGAGGGCTACATCGCCCGACAGTTGAAGCGGTGGTACGGCCAATGGAACGCGCAAAAGACGCGCGAACTTCCCGGCGTCGACCGTGTCCACGACGAACTGATGAAGCGCATCCCCGACCAGGGTCCAGCGACGATCGTTCATGGCGACTACCGCCTCGACAACTGCATGGTCGACGACGCCGGCAACGTGGTTGCGGTTCTCGACTGGGAAATCTGCACGCTCGGCGATCCCCTCGCAGACCTCGGTCTTCTGATGGTCTACTGGACGGGTCCTGGCGACGAAGAGAGCGCATGGGCCGGAGCGCAGACGGCTCTCGAGGGCTTCTACGACCGCCGCGATCTTGCAACCCGTTACGCGCAGGTGTCGGGACGCGACATTTCGAACATCGACTTCTACGTCGCGTTCGCTTTTTGGAAACTCGCCTGCATTCTCGAGGGGGTGTACGCCCGCTATCTGGGTGGCGCCCTCGGCGAGCGCAGTTCCGAGGAACTGGAACCGTTCAACCAGCAGGTCGTGGCCGCGGCCGCCAAGGCCGAGGCAACACTCGAAAGACTCGCCTGATGCCGGCTCTTCACCACGTCGGCGAGCGTCCCGTGCTCGACAAGCCGGTGCTCATCACGATGCTGTCGGGATGGATCGACGCCTCGGGGGCGGGAAATGCCGCGATCGAGACGCTGAAGAAAGCAACCGACGCGCAGCTCGTCGCGACTTTCGACACCGACACCTTCATCGACTACCGCGCGCGACGGCCGATCATGGAACTGCGCGAGGGACTGAACACGCGCCTGCGCTGGTCGGTGCCGGAAATCCATCACGGCGCCGACGCGAACGGCCGCGACATCCTCATTCTTTCCGGTCCCGAGCCCGACACCGCGTGGGAACTCTTCGTCGAAACGGTGTGCGACTACTGCACCGGTCATGGCGTCGAGCGCGCCTTTGCCATCGGTGCGTACCCGTTCGCCACGCCCCACACCCGTCCGCCGCAACTGTCGTGCCATTCACCCTCGCCACATGTCCTGGCCGAGGTGCCCTTTCTCAAGAACTCTGCCGATGTTCCCGCCGGCATGTCGGCGGTTCTCGAACATGGCCTCACCGAACACGGCATCGCGGCTCTCAGCCTGTGGGCCCAGGTGCCCCACTACGTTGCAGCGCTCTCCTACCCCGCCGCTGCCGCGGCGCTCGTGTCGGCCGTGCAAATGGTGGCCGGTCTGGTTGTCGATGTCAGCGAACTCGTCGGCGAGACACAACAGCAGCGCGAGCGCATCGACCAACTGGTGTCGGCCAATCCCGAACACCTCGAGATGGTGCGCCAACTCGAGCGCATGTTCGACGAAGCGGTCAAGTCGGGACAGATTGATGCGCGGGGCCTCACACCCGCAAGCGGCGACGCGATCGCCGCCGAGATCGAGCGGTTCCTCCGCGAAGAGATGGGTCGCGACAACAAGTAGTTTGTGTTCCGACCTGAGGGGGACACATGACGAACCGCGCACACATCGAAAAGCTCTGGAGCCTCGACGGCAAGCATGCCGTTGTGACAGGGGTGAGCACGGGCAGCATCGGTGAAGGCATCGCCCGAACGCTTGCCGCAGCCGGCGCGACCGTCGTCGTCTCGGACATCCGCGACAACGGCCTCGGTGAAATCGCCAAGGACATCGGCGGCACGGCGGTCGTCGCCGATCTCACCGATGAGTCGCAGACCAACACGCTCATCGCCACGGGTCCGACGGTCGACGTTCTGGTCAACAACGCCGGCAGCTACTTCGACGTCGGACCGATCCTGAAGCAGTCGCCCGACAGCTGGCGTCGGGCGATGGACAACAACATCACGACGTGTTACAACGCGAGTCGCGCCGCCGCCCGTCGCATGGTCGACGCCGGCAAAGGCGGATCGATCGTCAACATCTCGTCGGTCGACGGACTACTCCCCTGCATGGGCACCGGCTACGACACGGCGAAGGCCGCCGTCATCCAGTTCACGCGGTCACTCGCTGTCGACCTGGCACCGCACTACATCCGAGTGAACAACATCGCACCGGGTGCGGTCATGGTCGAAACGCTGCGCAAGATGCAGACGGGCGAACTGCCGCCGCTGTGGCCCTCGGACACCGAGCCCACGGGCCTCATGAACCCGATCACCAAGATTCGCTCGGCGAACATTCCACTCGGCCGGCGCGGCACGCCCGACGACATCGGCAACGCGGTGCTTTTCCTCGCCAGCGAAGCCTCGTCGTACGTCACGGGCGTGACCCTGCCCGTCGACGGAGGCTGGTTGCTCATCTAGTTCGACGCCCCTCTAGAGTTTGCCCATTCCCAGCATCAGGCGAACGAAACGAGGATGGGTTCATGAAGGTTGACGGTGGCGTAGCGCTCGATCTCGCAAAGTCGGCGGAATCGGCAAAAGAAGCAGAAGCAGCCGGTTACAGCGGTGCATGGACCGCGGAGACGAACCACGACCCGTTCTTTCCCCTTCTGCTCGCTGCCGAACACACGCAGCGCATGGAACTCGGAACGTCGATTGCCGTCGCGTTCGCGCGCAACCCGATGACGCTCGCCAACATCGGGTGGGACCTCCAGTCGTACTCGAAGGGTCGCTTCATTCTCGGTCTCGGCAGTCAGATCAAGCCGCACATCACCAAGCGATTCAGCATGGAATGGAGCCACCCCGCCGCACGCATGCGCGAGATGATCATGGCCATCCGCGCGATCTGGGACACGTGGGAGAACGGCACACCGCTCAACTTCCGGGGCGACTTCTACACCCACACGCTGATGACGCCGTTCTTCACTCCCGACCGCGCAGACCTTGCCGGTTTCGGGACCCCGAAGATCTTCCTCGCGGGTGTCGGCGAACTGATGACCGAGGTCGCAGGCGAGGTGTGCGACGGATTCATCTGCCACGGCTTCACCACCGAGAAGTACCTCCGCGAGGTCACTCTCCCCGCACTCGAGCGCGGCCGCGCAAAGGCCGGCAAGTCGATGGAAGGATTCGAAGTCGTCGGACCTTCGTTCATCGTCACCGGCAACAACGAGAACGAAATGAACCAGGCTGCGGCAGGCACCCGCCAGCAGATCGCCTTCTATGGGTCGACGCCCGCGTACAAGGGCGTTCTCGACATCCATGGCTGGGGTGGATTGCAAGAAGAACTCAACTCACTCTCCAAGCAGGGTCAATGGGTCGAGATGGGCAACCTGATCAACGACGAGATTCTCAACACGTTCGCCGTCGTGGGATCACCCGAACAGGTCGCACCCGAACTGAAGCGCCGCTACGACGACGTCATCCAGCGCATCAGCTTCTACGCGCCATACAAGAGCGACCCCGAGCGCTGGCGCCGCGTGATCTCCGACCTGCAGAGCTGACTCAGGCCGCGTTCGTCCAGCAGGCGTGCGTGCCGCTGCAGATCCGCTCGGGCAGGCGCACCCTCGCAACCGGGCCGGCGGCGATGTCACGCGCATCGAAAATCGCGCAGTCGCTGCGGTCGTTCAAAACGTCAATGGTGAACGTGATGACGTAGCCGTCGTCTTCGCCGGTGGCACCGATGCGCGGGGCAAAAACAGCCTCGCTGCAGTGTTCACCCTCGGGGAGATGGAAGCGCGTCTCGCGGCCGGTGGAAGCGTCGTGGCGGATCAAACCTTCGAACATGAACCATCCCTCCGTCGGGATGACGCAGTAAGTCGTGTCATGTCGGCGGCCGGCGACGGCACCGTTGATGACGCCGAACTCGGTGATGGTGTCGCTGAGCGGGCCCTCTTTCACCGCACCCGTGCGCATGTTCAGCCGCCAGCGATAGGGCCGCGACTGCATCGCATAGAGGTCGAGGTACCGAAAGAGCCGCTCGTCGATCGTCGCATCGGGTGGAAGCGTGGGTGACGGGTCGTACTGGAAGTAGCCGTCGACCACCACTTCGTCGCCGTCTTCGTAGGCGTTGATCCAGTGCAGCACGTACGTTGCGTCGCATTCGAACCACTTGATGTCGGACGACGAACCCCTGCGCGGAATCACCCCGAGACGCATCGGCATGTCGCGGTGGAATCGATTCGCATAGACGTCTCTCTTCAGGAGATCTTCGTCCCAGAAAAGTGGGCAGTCGTTCAGGATCGCGAAGTTCTCGGTGAAGCACATGTCGTGAGGCAGGCGCGGGCCCGGCAACGGCACGTCGACGTAATGCACGAGGTCGCCCTGTGCCGACACGACCCCGTAGTGCATGTAGGGAGCGGACGTCGAGTAGTTGAAGAACAGCAACTCCCCCGTCGCCTCGTCGACCTTCGTGTGGGCAGAGACACCTTCGGCGGGGAACGCACCGTTCCAGGATTCGGTTCCCATGTCGTCGAGCGTGCGCGGGTCGAGCCGGTACAAATCGCCGCATTGGTAGAAACTCGACAACGCGATACCCCGGTGCACGACGACATCGGTCGACGACGCATCTTTCATTCGAGTGCGCGCTCCCCAACCGTCACTGCGCAACGCCTTTTTCGGGGACTCGGCAAGACCCGCCCACAGCGGGCCCCCGTGCTCGAGCTCGGCCGCGAGGCCCTTCGTGCGCACGAACCGGTTGCGGTAAGTCGCTTCCCCGTTACCGAAGGTGATCGAGTGAATCATCCCGTCGCCGTCGAAGGGGTGATAACGCCCGACACCGGGGACCAACGGATTCTCGGTGTTGCGCAGATACGTGCCGGCGAAGTCGTCGGGAATCTTGCCCTCGACGGCCATCGCAGTTGCCGTCCATTCCTTCGTCTGGGGACGCCATGCACCGGTGCGGTACGGGTGAACGTCGCCCTCGGGAAGAAGGCTGTTGAACTCGTTGTCGACTCTCGCTGTCATGGCCCCTCCGCCACGACACTACGCCGAATGGGCGGCGCTGTTTCTCAGTCGAATTTCGGTGCGGAACGCAGCGAGCGCTTCAACTCCGCCAAGCCCGAGGTCGTGGCCAGGGTCTCCACGGCATCCCACAACTTCAGCGCCTCGGCGCCGCGTGGCGCCTGCGAGATGACCGGCCCGAAGAAGCTGCCCTCGTTCGACTGGCCGGGCTTGAAGGTGAGAATCGGCGTACCGACACCCTTGCCCGTGCGGGAGAACGCGAGGTCGGTCTCTTCACGAAGGATTGCATCGAAGTCTTCGTTGTCGGCGCCGTTCGCCCAATCGGGGTCGAGGCCCGCACGCGACAACACGTCGACGAGGTAGTACGTCGTGTTCTCGACGAATCCCTCGCGCTGGCCGTTCTTGTGGAGCGCGGTGCCGACGGCGGTGTACAGGCCGGCGACGGCCTCGTTCCCCGCCTTCTCGCGGGCATAGGCCGCGGCGCGCAACACGCGGCTGCCGGCCGCATGCGCCTCACGCCAGGGCTCGCTGTCGGGCCCGTAGCCAATTTCCTCGTTGATCATCCGCAACGAAATGAAGCGCCACGTGACGTCGTAACTGCGTTGCTTGGCGACTTCGTCGACCCAACGCGAGGTGATCCACGCCCAGGGGCACACGGGATCGAAGAAGAACTCGAGATCAGTCACGTGCCACTTCCTTCTCCTCGAATGTTTCGATGAGGTCCCCGGGCTTCAGGTCCTGGAAGTCGGAGAGGCCGATACCGCACTCGAAGCCTTCGCGCACCTCGCGGGCGTCGTCCTTGAAACGACGCAGCGAGCTGATCGATCCCTTCCAGATGATGACGCCGTCACGCAGGAATCGCACCTTCGTGCCGCGCGTGACGACACCGCTGCGCACATAGCAACCCGCGATGGCGCCGATCTTCGGCACGCGGAAGATTTCGCGGACCTCGGCTTCGCCGGTGACCACTTCCTCGAACTCGGGGGCGAGCATGCCCACCATCGCCCGCTCGATGTCCTCGAGCAGTTTGTAGATGATTTCGTAGGTTCGAATCTCGACCTTTTCGGCTTCCGCGAGATCACGGGCCTTACGGTCAGGACGCACGTTGAATCCGATGAGGGTTGCGTTGG